>CAYGHF010000018.1:0-9262 GCA_964349795.1 uncultured Saccharimonas sp. (SeqCode)
ATGTGGTCACACTATATAGCCAGTGTTATTCGGCAACAAATGAAGGTAGAGAAGCACATTCTGTCACAATATTTTGAACTAACGAGCATAGTCGTGCTCGTAGCCATCCTGTTACACCCAAGTTTATTATGGTTGCAGCTATGGCGTGATGGGCTAGGCTTGCCACCGAACAGCTACTTGGCAAGTTATGTAGACCCAGCTCTGCGCTGGGCAGCAATGTTAGGAACACTTTGCCTACTCATATTCCTAGCCTATGAGTTGCGCCGGAAGTTCGCGGTCAAGAACTGGTGGAAATATATTAGCTACGCTTCTGACTTTGCCATGTTGGCGATATTTGTTCACGGCGCAAAACTTGGTAGAAATCTGCAAAGTGGTTGGTTTACATACGTTTGGTACTTCTACGGTTTTACACTAATAGCCAGCCTGATATACATTCATTACCAAAAATATCAAAGAAAGGCAGAAGCATCTTGATCGCTCCCAGAGAGAACGTGTCCCTCAAAGATTACTCCACAATGAGGCTTGGAGGTGAAGCTCGTTATCTGACGGATATAAATGCGCCCAGTGAATTGATACAAGCAATAGGTTGGGCAAAAAAACGCGAGCTAGCAACAATAATGATAGGCATTGGGAGCAATATTGTCTGGGGTGATAAGGGGTTTAATGGGCTCGTCATGGTAAACAAAATTCGTGGCTACCACATGGCTCCTAGAGATAATGAAGCAGCCTACTTGACAGTCGGTGCTGGAGAAAATTGGGATGATGTAGTCCGTAGGTCTGTTCAGGTTGGCTACAGTGGCATTGCCGAACTGTCGCTGATACCGGGCACTGCGGGAGCAACACCAGTACAAAACGTTGGCGCATACGGCAAAGAAATCTCTGACTCACTTATCTGTCTGGAAGCTTTCGATAATCAAGCCGGTGACATTGTAGTTATCGACGGCAAGGACTGCGGCTTTGGCTACAGAACAAGCCGATTCAAAACCACAGACCACGGCAGATTTTTTATCATTTCAGTCACTCTACAACTACAAAGAAAACCAGTGCAACCACCGTTTTACGCGTCGTTGCAAGAATATTTTGACAAAAACAAGGTTTCACATTTTACGCCCCAAGCTGTTCGTGACGCCGTAATCTCTATTCGCTCGGCTAAACTACCCGATCCAGCCAAGGTTGCCAACAACGGATCTTTCTTTCAAAATCCAATCATCAGCAACGAACAAGCCGAACGATTACAGCAAAAATATGTTGATATCTCTAGCTGGCCAGTCGATAAAACTCATACCAAAATATCAGCAGCGTGGCTGGTTGAATCAGCTGGCTTCAAAGACAAGCACGACAAACTAACTGGCATGGCAACATGGGCAAAACAGTCACTGGTGCTAGTTAACGAACATGCCAAAAGTACAGCAGACTTACTGGATTTCAAAAAACAGCTAGTTGGCGCGGTGAAATCAAAATTTGATATAGAGCTAGTACAAGAACCCGAGTTTATCGAGGAGTAGCTAAAGAAATTATGCTTGCGTGGTATGAGTTTTAGTACTAATATCGCTGAAATGACTTTGTACAATGAAGCAACTACGCCGTCAATAAGCGCAGCCGTTAGTGAGCTTGGTTTTGACCCTTCCGAAGATACCGAGTGGATGGATCAAGGTGCCTGCGTCTTACGTCTCGAAGAACCTGGGGTCACTCTCAGTGGTTCTGACGAGATTTTCTTCCCATACCAAGGTCGTGGCTCAAATAGAGCAGCTAAAAAAATCTGTGGAGAGTGTGTTGTCCGTCCTGAGTGTTTGGTGTATGGTCTGGAGACTAGTAAAGGTGTCTTTGGTGGCACTTCTCCCGATGAGCGCGATAACATACGACGAAATTATCCTAGAATAACCAAAACCTTGGGTGAAGTTATAGTCAAGATCGACTTGGGGCATTATAAAGCTAGACGCAAATCCTAAGAGTCACTTGGCAAAGGAAAATGCAAAGCAAATTCTTTTATTTCAATACGTAACTTGTTAAGCATTTTTTCATCGTCATGATTTTTAATCGCCTGATCAATCCAATCAGCAATTTGCACCATCTCACCGTCTTTCATGCCTCTCGTTGTCAAGGCTGGTGTACCCAGACGAATTCCACTTGGGTCAAACGGTGAACGTGAATCATATGGAACGGTGTTTTTATTTACGGTAATACCCGCTTTGCCCAAGGCTTTTTCAGCTTCCTTGCCGCTTACATTTTTATTTGTCAGATCAATAAGCAACAAGTGCGAGTCCGTGCCACCACTAACAAGTTTGAAGTCTTTGGCAAGCAGTTCTTTGGCGAGTACCTGAGCATTCTGCATAACTTGCTTGGCGTAAGCCTTGAAGTCTGGCGTCATGGCTTCAGCAAGTGCTACTGCAATACCCGCCGTCTGGTGATTGTGCGGCCCGCCTTGGAGTCCGGGGATTACTGCTCGGTCAATCAACGAAGGAATATTTTCCTTGGTACGTTCCGGTTTTTTCAACGGATTTGATGGCAGACCGTTGCACAAAATCATTGCTCCACGAGGACCACGCAGTGTCTTGTGAGTTGTTGTAGTAACTACATCAGCAATACCAATCGGGGTAGGGTAGACGCCGGCAGCGATCAGTCCTGCAACGTGACTCATGTCAGCCAGCAAAAAGGCCCCTACCGAGTCAGCTACTTCTTTGTACTTAGCCCATTCGTAGACTCGAGGATAGGCACTACCGCCGGTGATGATTAGTTTTGGCTTGTGCTCTTTTGCTAATTTATACATCTCATCGATATCAGTGTAGCCATCGGGCTTAACGTGGTATTGGACACTCTTATAAAAAGTACTCGAGAAGTTCAACTTTAAGCCATGTGTCATATGACCACCATGAGTCAAACTGAGCCCCATCAAAGTATCTCCGGGGTCTAGTAGCGCATAGTAAGCCGCGAGGTTTGCTGGACATCCAGAGTGCGGCTGAACGTTGGCGTGGCTGCAGCCAAACAGTTTTTTGGCACGGTCGCGAGCCAAGTTCTCTACCTCGTCAACGTACTCGCACCCGCCGTAGTAACGCATGCCCGGATAGCCCTCTGAATACTTGTCAGTCAGTCTGGAACCTAGTGCACTTAGCACATCACCAGATGTATGATTCTCGCTAGGAATCATTTCAAGACCCTCAAGTTGCCTTTTGGCCTCTAGCTTTATCAGCTTTTCAATTGATTTATCTTTCATCACCATACTCCTCTACACGTTCTTAGTTTTATATCAAAAGTTCGTGTAGCTAGATCATACTGTTCATTTTAGCACGACCAAAATATATTGTCCTTCGTATACCGTGGATGGTATAATCGTAGGATTGTGCAAACAACAAATGAGAAAATTGGACATCTTATTTACCAGATACGGCAAGAGCGTGGCCTAACGCAAGCCGAATTTGCACGCAAACTCGGCACCAGCCAGTCTGCTGTTAACCGTATTGAACACGGACATCAAAACTTAAGCCTAGAGACACTTGGGCGCATTAGTGATGTACTAAATAAAAAGATTATTAGCATTGGCGAAGGTGGCATCAACCTAAGGATTGAAGGTGGCCGCGAACTGAAAGGCAGTGTGACCGTAAAAACCAGCAAGAACGCCGCCGTTGGTTTGCTTTGCGCATCTCTACTCAACCAAGGCACGACGCGGCTTAAGAACGTTGCCAGAATTGAAGAAGTAAACCGTATTGTCGAAGTCCTAGAAAGTATTGGTGTCAAAGCACGCTGGCTGCAGGGCAACGACCTAGAGCTGAGACCCCCCGCCCAACTCAAACTCGATAATATGAACAAAGAAGCCGCCCGCAAGACTCGTAGTGTAATAATGTTCATCGGTCCGCTAATGCACCTTTTCAAGGAGTTCCGCATTCCCTACGCTGGGGGTTGTGAGCTTGGTCGACGTACTGTTTTGCCCCACCTGTACGCGCTAGAAGAAGTAGGCGTAAACGTACTGACAAAAAGTGGTCAATACGAAGTCAAAGTGAACAAACATGCTGCCCGACGATCGATTGTATTATACGAATCTGGTGACACGACGACTGAAAATGCCTTGATGGCTGCAGCACGAATTGAGGACGAAACTGTCATAAAGATGGCAAGTGCGAATTATGCCATACAAGATATGTGCTATTTTCTTCAACGCCTTGGTGTGAAAATTGACGGAATTGGCACGACCACGTTGCGCGTACAAGGAGTCAAAAATATCAAAAAGAATGTCAGCTACAGCCCAAGTGAAGATCCCGTCGAGGCAATGACATTTATCTCTGCGGCAGTAACAACAAATTCTTCTATAACCATAAAACGTGCGCCGATAGATTTCTTGGAGCTAGAATTACTCAAGCTTGAAAAGATGGGCGTGCGGCAAGAGATCAGCAAAATATATAAGGCAGATAACGGTAAAACAGACCTTGTAGACATTAAGATACACAAACATAACGGCAAGCTAAAAGCGCCGGCAGAAAAACTTTACGGTCGTCCGTTTCCGGGGTTAAACATCGATAATTTGCCCTACTTTGTGCCAATTGCTGCGGTTGCCCACGGGCGAACACTGATCCACGACTGGGTATACGAAGACCGTGCACTAATGTATACCGAGATGAAGAAGATAGGTGTTGATATTGAACTGGCCGATCCACACCGTGCTTTTGTAACTGGTCCAACTCGCTTTAAGGCTGCAGACATTGTGGCACCAAGTGGCATTAGACCAGCCGTGATGTTACTGATCGGCATGCTAGGTGCTAGTGGTACATCAACCCTACGCAACGTTTACACCATAAACCGTGGCTACGAAGACCTAGCTGAACGACTCAACGCGCTTGGCGCCAATATAACCGTGACACACGACATCTAGCGCAAGTCTTGCAAGAAATTAGTACTATAGTTGTGACGCATCCAAACTATAAATCCCAAAGCCACGATTATTAAGAAAAATAATATCACCGTTCTATGCCACTCTTTCATATTTTTTCCCCTATAGGTTTAGCAACAATTACTAGCCTGTCCTTAAATGACCACAATGGCGTGCAAGTATAGAGCGTCAGCTGTGGCTCTTTTGTGTTTTCTTCGACACTAAGCTGGGTTGCGGGCACTACCGCGGAAGATGCAACTTTGTAGTCATACTGTTTGCCCTGCCAGTAAACAACAATCAGGTCATCGACCTGTATTTTATCGAGATGGTAAAAAGTACCTATCGAACTGTACGAAAATCTATGCCCAACAATTACGGTGTTGCCACCAATGTCGGGGCTACTAGTTTTTGGTCGGCGCCACGCACCTTTTTCTAGCGTAAAATTATTTGAACCTTCGTGTATCTCTTGACTCAGATCCATTCTGGGCACGACCAACGTATTGGCTTTTGGAACGTTTTGATCTTTTGGTTTTGCCAAAATTGTTGCTGAAAGCTGAGTCGGTGTTGGTTGTTTCTTGTAGTGACTGAGCCGCCAACCAATCGCCGGCAGCAAAGGCCAAATTAGTATATATACAGACAATACCACGACCACCAGACTCAGAAAATTGTTGAGCTGACGATGACTAGGTTTTTTAAAATTCTTCATAATGTATTTGTATTATGCCACTACGCAATCAAAGTTGTAAAAAAAGTTGTTGCAATAAACATAAAACTATTCCATATTATGTATAGAAATAAATAGGCTAAAAGTAGATCAAGCGATGCTAGGGGGGCTTTAGGCATAGTTCCAAGCACGGTTTCGCTTGGAATAGGCCTAAAACAACTCCGGTAACGCAGCAGCTCTTTAGACTAAACAAGGGAGGTTATATGTTCCGGAAACGAATTACAAAACTAACCCAACGAGTGACAAGTCTGTTTGTTGCTTTGTTCTTAGTTGGCCTGCAATCAGCAATTGCTCCTGCAGCTGCCTATGCAGATAACTCAGGTCCACAGACATTCACTAATGATAAAGTCAGAATCTGTCACCGATCAGACTCTTACACCAATCCTTATCAAGACATTGAAGTCAGCAAAAATGCTGTTGATGGTGTAGCCGGTAACTCTGGTCAGCAGCCTGATCATTATGGTGAGCACCAAGGACCTATATTCTATCCCGATATCCCTAAGCACACTGAGTGGGGTGACATTATCCCTCCAGTTAGCCCATATCACACAGGCTGGAACTGGACGGCGGCTGGACAAGCCATATGGAACAGTGAATGTAACTTTCCAAACGGTGACCTAAAAGTTGACAAGCGTGTTGACAACAATTCTGACGGCATTTTTGAACTGGGTACAACTGACAGCGGTTCAGAAGCCAACACCATCAACGGTTTAGGATTTCGTTGGGGTGTTGATGACGAAGTTGCTGCACGGAACATGGGCAGTACTGCCGAGGATATACCTGCCGGAAATCACACCGTAACTGAAAAAAATGTAGACGGCTACGCCTTTGTTGGCTGGTACTACACCACCAGCACATCAAAAAGCTGCACCAACCCAAATGGCACTACTTTGCCAGTCAACATAACTGTTGAAAAGAATGAAACACGCCGAATTACTCTTTGTAACGCTAAAGAAAAACCAAAGACTGGCACAATTACAATCCACAAGGATGCCATTCCACACACCACAAATGGTGAGTACTTCGACTTTACATCTAATGTTGAGGGTACGGAGACATTCAAACTAGATGACGAGCCCGGCGTCGGCAACAACAACATTCCAGAATCACGCAAATTTACACTACCAGTTGGTCAGTACACATTCACAGAACTAGAAAAAGCTGGCTGGAAACTAAAAGACATCGTTTGCACCACTCAAAACGGTGTTCAAATAAACGGCTCAACTGTGACAATAAACCTTACTGCAGACCAAGACATTACCTGTAACTTTACAAACCTAAAAACTGCCAAACTAACAATTGTAAAAGAAGCCACACCTGAGAGCTCACAAACCTTTAACTACACCAGTTACAAACTGGGCAACTTCTCACTTGTCGATGACGGCTCAGACGAAAACAACAGCAAACAGTTCAATGATCTTCTACCCAATGAATACAAAGTCACTGAGCAGCAAATTGCTGGCTGGGACCTCAAGTACATTCACTGCTCAGGTACCAAAGATTGGAGTACCGAAGATGCGAAACTAGAAGTAGAACTAAAAGCTGGCGATGATGTCACCTGCGTCTTCAAGAACAAGCAACGTGGGACTATTCAGGGTCACAAGTTCAATGACAAAAATAGCAACGGCGTTTGGGACGAGGGTGAAGAAGGCCTAGCCCACTGGAACATCACACTCTACAGTTGTAAGCCACAAGTAGACAACTACAGAAACCCCTTCCTGAACTACGTACCAGAAAACACAATTCAGACTCTAGAAAACTGCAACAACGAAGTCGATAGCGACTGGACAAACAAACACGGTGGTTACAGTTTTGAAAATCTTGTAAAGGGCAACTACAAAGTTTGCGAGCAAACTAAGGACTACTGGACCCAAACTCTACCTGCTACAGACGACGGTTGTTACAAAATAACTATCAATGAGTACGGTCAGGTTGTTACAGCCAACTTTGGCAACCATCACAATGTAAGCCTAGATATAGCTAAGTCAAACAACAAGCCAAATGCTGTTGTCGCTGGTGACACTGTCACTTACACAATCAATGTAACCGTGCCCGAAGATAGCGACACCGTGTACGACGCAACGACAGTCGATGTACTCCCAAGTGGCTTCAGCTATATCAGCGGATCATGGACTGCCTACTCTGACGCACGTGGTAACATATCGGGCTCACCAACCACCGAGCCAACCTACGGTGACGGCTCAGAAGGAGTCTGGACGCTTGGAACCATGGTAAGTGGTGAAACCGTCACACTTACTTACCAAGTCAAGATTGGTGCTTCCGTAAGCCCTGGTACATACACAAACACAGCCTTTGTGAAAGGCTTCGACAACCCACGTTGTGGTGACATATCCGAAGAAGTCGACCAAGAGTTCGCTCGCTACGAGTACGGTGAGTGCAACAAAAAGTGTAGCGAAGTAATCAGCAAGCTCGTGACAAGCGATGTAACGGTTGCGGCAGTACTAGGTGAATCCGTATTCACCCCTGGGCAAGTACTAGGAGCAAGTACGCTTGCAAACACAGGCGCAAGCTTGAAACCACTACAGTTCATTCTGCCAGTATTGATGCTACTTGGAACCGCCTACCTAACTGTTGCGACAAGAAAAACATCACTACAAGGAGGAAAATAATGAAGCGTCTACTCGCAACAATCACTGCCGGTGGAATACTATTGGCTCCAGCTGCTGCACTTGCTAACCCAGCTGGCTGGACAGCACAGCTGTCCTCGCCTTTCACTTCAACCAGTGGAAAGGCAAACACCAGAAACTTCAACCTTTCTGTCAGCGCTACTTCAGTAAACTCCGCAGAGATCCTTACAGTAAATGTTTACCAAAACAGCGTACTGTTTGGAACTTTTAGCGAGACAAGCAGCACATACGGCGGATCATGGAACCAGCCAGTAGCCGTATCGACTGACGGAGATTACGTCTTCAAGATAGTAGCCACAAATAGCAACGGTGATGCTGATAAGTCAGTTGAAACTACTGTTAGTGTTGATACAGCCGCTCCCAGTGCACCGTCATACCTAGGTAAAACGCGCTCTGGCAACAGCTACGAAGTTAAGTTCACAGCACCATCATCTGCAGATGTATCACAGGTACGTGTTTACGCAGCCACTTCAACCTCATTTACTGCCAACTCTGCGACTCAGGTTGGAGTAGTTTCTGTAACTGCAGGTCAGACAGCAAGCTTTACTTATAGCGCCCCAGACGCAAACCCCCGCTACTTTGCTGTACAGGCATATGATGGACACGGCAATGGGTCAACTCTAGCTGGCGACGCTGTAACAACTGCTGGCTCGGCTAGCATTACCAGCACATCAAATAATAGTACATCGAGCTCTTCTTCTGCCAATAATAGTAGTCAGACGGGCAGTTCTACAACTCCTGCTGGTCTTGTAGAAGCTACCCAAACTAATAATACTGACGCCGCTAAGAACAAATCTACCAGTAATGTAGCTTCAACTGACAAAAAGAAAAAGACCAATTGGACAACAGTTGCCGTAACCTTAGTACTGCTAGGTGCGCTCTACGTTGGCTACCAGTGGTTCATGCAAAAAGCCGACCAAGAATAAACAAACTCCCACAACTAAGGCAATATCAAAGCACGCCCGTTGTTGTTGGACTGCTTTCTACCTATAAAAATCCATTTCAGAAATAATACTAGATATAATAGATCGA
>CAYGHF010000018.1:9272-9545 GCA_964349795.1 uncultured Saccharimonas sp. (SeqCode)
AACTGACCAGCAGCATCATTCCTGCTAGAACAAATACGCCAAAACCAAACAGATTTAAAAAGCCGGCCACTTCAGATTTATTGAGAGTTTGAATCATTGCAACATATGTATATGTACCGATTACTAGCAACAAGCCGACAAGTAGCCACATGGCAAGTACCAAATAGTTTCTAGTTTTTTTATCTACTTTGTTCATGGTGTTAATTATAGCAAAAATCCTAACTTAAAAAGCTGAACCTAAAGAGTTCAGCTTTTTATTTGGGGCGAACTATG
>CAYGHF010000019.1:0-7776 GCA_964349795.1 uncultured Saccharimonas sp. (SeqCode)
TAACTAGCACAAAGTCATCAATGACCTCCGGACCAGTAGACAAGTCGCCCATGACCTCATCGTGCCACTCGTATGCTTTTGGGTCAGACTTGAAGCGAAGTGGTTGCGAGCCGTCCCACTTTGCTGTCTCTTCTGGCCGGTGGTTACGGTACAGAAAAGGTTTTTTGTCTTTTTGTGCCTGTTCCCGGAAGGCTTGAACTTCTTCTGGGGTATATGGGTCGGCGTATGCACGCCCAGAATCGATGAGTTTCTGTACCCATTTTTTATAAATGTCTAATCTATCACTTTGACGATACGGACCCTCAGCATAATTTATGCCCAAAGTCTTCAGACATTCCTCTATATGTTTATCAGCCCCCGCTACCTCACGCTTTTTGTCTGTGTCCTCAAGCCGCAGGATAAACTCGCCCTTGCCTTGTTTAGCAACCAGCCATGCAAAAAGTGCGGTGCGGATGCCACCGATGTGGAGGTAACCCGTAGGAGAAGGTGCAAAGCGCGTTCTAACTTTCATATAGCTATTGTAACAGAGATAATTCAGAATATGAGGAGTAAAGTGGGGCGATATATTTTATGCGAAGTTCGCATATATCGCCCCAGAGGGAGGAGGACGACTGTCCACTCAACTCCCTCCGGTAGTCTCTCTTGGTACTTGCCCTAGTGCGTATCGCTCCTGAGTGAACGAATGAATCGCTTTGTCGAGATGGCTGTCATAACCACTGGTACGCAAAACGCGCCCAGAAACATGGTGCCCAACCACAGCCCATCCATGTCGACGATGAACATCAGACTGAAGCCGAGTACGTGCAGCGGGAGCATCAGGCTGATCAGAGCCTTTTCTGTTTTTGACGCTGGGGACACGAAGGCCCAGAGTTCAAGCCCAATGAGCATGACTGACGTCGCCAACCAAGTGCTGCCCACGAACTTGATCCAGACATTTTCTTCGTTGATGTTCAAACTGAGCACCAGTACAGTCGTGCAAATCAGCCAAGTCGTGCAAGAAAAGAAGGTGTAATCGTCACGGTCGGAAAAATCCTTCCGCGAACGATGGTTAGTAGGCATGGGTATACCCCCTGATAGGAAACTACCGAGCTGTATTCTATCCTATGTCTTGACACCTGTAAATAGAGATGATGAAGCGTGTTCGATAGTTAAATACTGTCGATGAGTTGTTGGAGTTGACTGCTGCTAAGATTGGCCTTACTTTCGAGTTTGTACCAGATGCCGTTGTCTACCCATGTAGCATTATCATCATACAAGTAAACCTTACGACCTTTACTGGTTGTTGCTTGGTAGTTGTTTGTTGCCACAAAATTTTGTAGCAAGGTGGCGCTGTCCCACGATGAAGCAGTTTGGGTGAGTTGATATGACCTACCATCGGTCGTCGACGTATAGCCAATTATGATTTGTCCCGGCTTGGCAACATGGGTTTGCAAGTGAAAGCCTGCTGGGGTGTAACTGGGTACGCTGGCAACAATCCCTGCCCTTGTGGCAGCTACTCTAACGGCTATGATGGCGGCGTTTTGATAGGCAATAAATCCAAACAACAGCAGCATTGCTGAGCTGGCTGTTGCAATGCGCAGAGTCTTTGGTTTGACATGCAACTTTTTAGCGACCTTGTGGTGAAGTTTTGGTTTTTTTAGGGGTTTCTTGGTGTGGGCTGTAGCGTTTTCAAGTGACTTCTCAAAATGGTTTGTTTTAGTTGCAGCGGCATGAGCTAACTTCGGTGGGCTGATTAGTACTATCGGTTCAGGTTTTACCGGTATTTCTGCGTGTGTAGCTGGGACTTTGTAGGTAGTTGGCTCTATAAAACCAAATCTAGACACAAGTTTGTTGGTCTGGACTTTTACGGCGCGTCTGAAGCGTAAATCCTCTTGGTGATGACGTTCGGCAAAGGTCTCAATATGCTTTGGGGCGTCAGGCATGGAAGCGGATGTGGCTGTAATTTTTGGTTTGTGCACAACTTGCCTCATCAGAGTTGTTGACTTGGCAGGTTTGGCATGGACAACATGGGCTGCTGGCTTACGTGTTTTGGGCAGTTTGTGTTTTTTAGCTGGCACAAAGCCATCAATACTTTTGGCATGATGCACAGATGACGTAACTGCGGTGGAGTCTAGCACCTTACCAGAAACAGCATCGTACTGTTTACCATTGATTTCGATAATGTTTTGGCGACTGCCCACTTTTATTTTTTACCCTCGACTAAGTTAGACTGCTAACGATTACTAATACATATAGTACTGCTGTTTTCTACCGAGAGCAATAGGGCTGTCATTGGTTGACAACAAGCGGTATACTGGTGATTAGCGTACAATAGTAAAACAAAAATGGATTTTCTAGACCCAAACAAACGCCGCAAGCACACTATTCGTCTGTTCATAGGTTATGGACTGGTGGGTATAGCTTTATTGATTGGAACGAGCATCATTGCTCTTTATGCTTATGGCTACGATTTTAACCGCAAAACAGGGACGGTTATCCAGAACGGGTTAGTATTTGTAGATTCCCGACCTGTCTCGGCAGACATTTATCTAAACGGTGAGTCCAAGGGCAAGACCGGCGCCCGATTAGTTATCCCCGAGGGTCAGTACAAGGTAGAGCTGGTCAGCAAAGGCTATCGGACATGGAAAAAAGATTTGATACTAGGTGGTAGCGTTTTGGAAAGACTGGTGTACCCAGTGCTATTCCCAGAGAAATTGATTACAAAAGACGTTGAACTGTTTACCGCTGCCCCCAGTTTTATCAGCGAAAGTCCTGATAGGCATTGGTTGATTGTGCAACCGACAGCTAGTGTCAGCGAATATCAAGTTTACGATCTTACTACCAATACCAACAAGCCGCTGACGCTGTCTTTGCCAGCATCACTCTTTTCGACAGCAGCCGGAACTCATAAAATCGAGCTTGTAGAATGGTCAGCAGATAACCGGCGGTTGGTTGTCAGGCATAGCTACACTGGTGGTATTGAATATGTGCTGGTAGACCGCGAATCGCCTACCAGTAGCCAAAATCTAAGCAAATTTTTTGCTCAGACATCAGCTCAAATCTCGCTGCGGGATAAAAAATATGATCAGTACTACATGTATGATCCATCTGCTCTGACTTTGAGCACGGCTGAGCTAAAGTCCAAAACAACGACACCGGTTTTACAGGGAGTATTGGCATTTAAGTCGCATGGTTCCGACACCATTTTGTACAAAACTCGCGTTGGGGCACAAGCTGACAAAGATCTATTGATGCTCAGGGTAGGTACAAATACTTACATATTGCGTGAGTTGCCGCGATCGGATATCCATATGCTTGATGTCGCTCGTTTTGACAGTAGATGGTATATGGTGGTAGTCAGCGCTGTGGAAGGTCGGACGTATGTTTTCAGGGATCCAGAGAACTTGATCAAGCGTGAACCAACCAAGAAGCCAGCACCAGTAGCGGCGATGAAGCTTGATAACCCAAAAAATCTGTCATTTTCTACCAATTCTAGGTTTGTGGTTGTTCAAAGCGGCAGCGCATTTGCTGTTTATGACAGTGAAGATACCCGTCAATTGAGGTTTGACACCAAACTTAAAACGTCTGCTACCGACATTGCCACGTGGATGGACGGTCACCGTATGACAATTTTGAGCGAAGGTAAGCTACGGGTATTTGATTTTGATGGCAATAATCTGCAGATACTCAACACGGTTGAGGGGGGTTACGGAGCCTACTTCGATAAAGATTACAAAGCCATGTTTACGATTGGTCAGTCAACGTCTGCCAGTGGGAAAATAGCATTGCAGCGTACAGAGTTGAGAGTTAACTAGACAGCCATTTTGTCAGGCGTTGCCACAGTGATTGTGCGTTGCTGGGTAGTATTGCTGGTGCGGCATCAGCTTGTTTGACACTGCTGGCAACATTTGCCGTCGAGTCTGGACTGATCTGTTCACCCCAGACTACCAAGCGATTTAGGCTTGTGCCCGGTGGGTCACAAGTTATCAGTGCAAAGGTTGCAGGCTTGTCAGTGTCTCCCAGCACAGAGACTGCCTCGGGCTTAACAACTTTTTTATCGTAAACTTTATAGACATAGCGTTTGGAATTGTACTGGACCATAAACGTATCGCCGATATCCAGTCGTTTCAGTAGCACAAATGCAAACTTGTACTTGCCACTGTTTAGGATGTTGTTGCTGGAGTGTCCAAAGATCGCACCGTTGCCTAGCTCGCCAGGGTACGAAGTTGTCGGGTAGTGCAGTACGCCACTTTCGAGTGATTTTTGGACGGATTTTTCGTCAATAGATTTTTCGTCGAAGACCACTGGCAATTCAACATTTATTTTCGGTATTATCAATTTTGGCTGTGGACCAGCGGCAGCTGCTGACGGGTCGATAATGATTGGTGTCGAGCTGACCGATCGGCTGGGGCTGAGGAATGGTGCGATAAACCGCTCGTTGAAGAACCCAAACAGTAATACAAGAACGACCACGCTGCCCATAGACAGTCCAAAAAACAAAGATTTTAGATGTTGCTTATTGGTTGGCTTGGCGTGATGGGTTCTGGGTGTTGCCCCCTGTCGCACATGTCTTTGCGGGATAGATTGTAGGGCGGCAGAATCAGCTGTTGTCGGCGATTTTTTTGTGCGATCATTGACCTCATAAAACTCCTGCCACACCTTGTGTTTTTCTATGTCGGGTAGCCCTACATAGTAGTTGTGCCAAGCAGTTTGAATCTCGGCCAAAGATTTCCCAGAAGTGCTGAGTTCATACATAAACTGCTGGTGGCTAGAACGATTGACGGCAGCTTCGGCTTCAGCAATTTCCGCAGGAGCCGAAGGTTCCTTGACCTCGTTGTTGTATATGCCGGCAATTTTTTGCCGGATTAAACCCAAGGCAGGGTTTTTGGTGTCTTCTCTGTTGTTATTGGGTTGTGACATTATGCTTGTGCTGTATTAACAGATATGATTATAGTACAATAGCCGTGATTCCGTACGATAACTTTAGGGCGAGTGGCGGAACTGGTATACGCGCACGACTCAAAATCGTGTTCCGCAAGGAGTGAGGGTTCGATTCCCTCCTCGCCCACCACGAAAACAGTCTATCCAAAGGATAGGCTTTTTTGTGTCTTGTCAGGAGGAATCGAACGGGAATGCTTGGAGCATTCCCCGCACCTTGCTCCAGAACGACCAACGGGAGTTGGAGTCATCTTGGCAAAAGTAAGTTTCTTTTGCGATGAGGCGATTCCCTCCTCGCCCACCACTGTTTATTGTACTTTACGACCGACACGACATGTGATATAAATTTCAGATATGCATCGAAGACCTCATGGTATTAGTCGGATTGAAGTTGTGCAAAATCAAGGCATGCAAGATCCAAAACTTGAGGTTGGGCGATGGGCTTTTGTGGTGCCATCAGAAGACAATGAGCTGACCAGTTTGGAAGTTCCTACAACGGATGACTTTAATTCGGTTGAAGCGGGGCAAACAGATTTTTATACATACACCCAGCCTACAGACCAAGACTAAGTATGGCTGACTAAACTGGTGGCGAGGGCCTGAAAGGTCTTTGTGGGGTTTTGCAGCCACCAGACTGCCGCTGTGGCAGCCGTTTTGCCCCGCCAAACTTCTGGCTGGTCATTCACGCTTGTAGTGCTAACTTGCCCGTTTGATGCGACAAGCATTGTGTCATTGTATTTTACTATGACGTTGGTGCTGTGCAAGGTCGAGTAGTCATGAAGGATGTCGACCAGTTGAACTAGGCTAAGGCTGAGTGTGATTGCTTTTGCAAACTTTTGGGCTTGGAGAAGTCGTTGCAACTGCGACATCGATAGTACAAGCGTGGTTTTGGGCCTGTTTGCCACCTGATTGACATTACTGGTGATGTAATCGATGGCATCTTTTGTAAGCGTCACTTGCCCTTTGTATTTGTCCAGAAATTTCTCGAGCAAAATGGCAGTTTCACTGTTGCGTCCAAGATCGCCAGCGACTAGCACACCATCTGCCCAAGCGGCTTGCTCCAGCCATTCACTGAGCGCTTTTTGGCTAAAGCTGCCGCTGGGATTGCTCGGTGCGTATTCGCCAACTTCTAGTATGCGACCGACAGTTTTTCTAAGTGCGTCAGGTAGTAGCACGCGCACAGTTCCTACGCCGGCTTTCACGGCTGCCTGATAGGCTTCTGCTGCTGCTGCAAAACTATGTAAATTGCCACCGACTATGAGTAACTTGCCGGCAGCCGTACGATTTTCGGGGCGGCTCCAAATCAAATCTGGGAACAAAGGATTATCGGGTGTTTGTTTGTGCCAATACGTAGGTGTCATGCTTGTATTGTAGTTCATATACCATGTTTTTTCGCTCTACTACCACTGGCCAGTGACGCTTGTGGGCGTACTGAAAAAGTTTTTGGTCAGGGTTAAATGCAATCGGGTTGGTCACTAATTCAAGCATCGCTGCATCGCTTTGACTGTCACCAATCGCGTAACTATCCTTATAACTTAGCCCATGTTTTTTGGTCAGATCTTCGAGTACTTGGCGCTTATCATGACTTGCGATAAATCTTTTTCCGGTGAATCTGCCAGCTTGCCGTTCATAATCTGTCCCTACCCAATCGTCGAAGCCATGCTGTTTGGCAACTATTTCGACAAGTTCATGGTGTGAACCCGAAACCGCCAGCAAGCAGTAGCCTTGGTCTTTTAGACTTTTGATCAGAGATCGGGTGTAGGTATAAACTTGGTCTTTGTATTCGTTGGCTACTTCTTGCACGATATCATCAAACACTGAGCTATCAAGTTTTTCGATAGCCGCCTCATAGCGTTCAATTATGTAATGCTCATATTTGTTAAACGCATCGTTGTGTTCACGGCGCTTCCAAGTCATGCGCTCCTGATGGATTCGTTCGTGTGCATCAAGCCCTAGATGCCCCTTTTTTGCAAGCCGGTCTACTACGGCGTGGTATAGCTGCCAGCGGATTAGGGTGCCGTCAATATCAAAAACCGCAAATCGCCTTTTCATATGTCTATATTTAGACTTATTGGACAATGATCTGATCCCATTACTTTAGGATGTATTTCAGCGCCCACAACTTTATCCTTCACAGTATTCGAAACCAGAAAATAATCTATCCGCCAACCTACGTTGCGGGCGCGAGAGTTGGCAAAATGGCTCCACCAAGTGTAGAAACCATTGCCCTGTTTAAACATCCGAAAGGTGTCGACAAAGCCTGCGCCGATCCAATTATCAAGACCTTCTCGTTCTTCTGATGTAAAGCCTCTTTTGCCAATGTTGGGTTTGGGATTTGCCAAGTCACCCTCGGTGTGGGCAACGTTCATGTCTCCGCAATAAACCACCGGCTTTTTCTTTTGCAAATCGGCGCAGTAAGCGGTGATTGCTCTATCCCAATCTTGTCGGAGTGGTATGCGCGATAAATCATCCTTAGCATTTACGGTGTAGCAGTTCACAATATAAAACTTGTCAAACTCGGCAGCTATCACCCTGCCTTCCTCGTTTGAATCGCCGTAATTGTCGGCCGCAAGCCCGCTTTCTTTGACGTATTTTTCAGGTAAATCATTGACTACATTTAGAGGTTTTATCTTGGTAAAGATAGCCGTGCCCGAATAGCCCTTCTTATTTTTTGAAGAGTTCCAATATTCTTCGTAGTCGGGTAGGTCAATCACAGCTTGTCCCTGTTCCGCCTTGGTCTCTTGCAGGCAAACAATATCAGGCTTTTGTTGATCAAAAAACGTTTGGAAAGCGCCCTTTTTGATAACCGCCCTTATGCCATTCACATTCCAAGAGTAAATCCTCATCAATTTCAGTATA
>CAYGHF010000019.1:7876-9243 GCA_964349795.1 uncultured Saccharimonas sp. (SeqCode)
CATCTGCTAGACTATGTGGTGATGAAGTACAAGCGGATTCTATTGAAACTCTCTGGCGAACAGCTGGCTGGTGAGTTTGATGCTGGTATTGATCCTAAGTTAGCCAGTTGGCTGGCAACCGAAGTAAAAAAAGTGGTAGATGGTGGCTGTCAAGTTGTCATTATGGTTGGTGGTGGTAATTTTGTGCGTGGTGCGCAGATCGCTGGGCATGGTATCAAGCGAGTTACCGGTGATCACATGGGTATGCTAGGAACACTTATCAATGCCCTAGCTTTGACTGATATTTTCGAAGCTCAAGGTTTGCCGACGCGCTGCTTGTCGAGTATCTTTGCCGAGCAAGTTGCCGAACCGTTCGTTCACCGATTGGCAAACAAACATCTCGAAAAAGGTCGAGTGGTAATTGCCGCCGGTGGTATCGGACGACCGTATCTCACAACTGACACAGCCGCTGTGGCGTTATCTTTAGAGCTTGACTGTCAAGCAGTTCTCAAGGCCACTAAAGTTGATGGCGTTTATGATAAAGACCCAGCCAAGCACGATGACGCGGTCAGGCTGACTAGCTTGAGCCATCAGCAAGCCGTGGAAGACAGCGCCATAAAAGTCATGGACAAAGCTGCCATGGGGCTGGCAATGGAGCACAAACTGCCGATAATAGTTTTCGACGCTATGCAAGCCGGCAATATTTTACAGCTAGTCCAAGGCAACGAAGTCGGCACTACCATTGGTTAAAAACATTAACACATAACATCTGCCTGTATTACAAGCATAGTCTTGACTTATCCAGTACGCCGGTTTTTGTAGTCAATTTTGTATAATAGGAAGGAGGTAAATACGCATGTCATCAAGTAGTAAAAAAGTACCTGTAAATATTAGAATAGCTGAAATATATTTTTCAACCGATATTTCAGCTCAGCCTGATGTTTTACCTTTTAGTAACGCAGACGAACTAAGAGAGCGCCAACTAATTTCTGAATTTGATCCAAATCATGACCCTGATGGATTTATGAAAGCAGTGAGGCTGGCGGTATCTTCGCTAGTGGACGTGTAGTTAAATGCCGCGCCAGATATCTAATTCTGGCGATTCGTTGGCTTCATTTCCTAACTGGCGGAGAGAGAGGGATTCGAACCCTCGATGAGGTTGCCCCCATACCACCTTTCCAAGATGGCGCACTAGACCAACTATGCGACCTCTCCATTGTTGGGTTCGAATACATTATAAGTGATTCGGTCACCTTCGGCGACCCCGTCACAACATCTTTGCAAACCAGTTCGCAAGAGTTGATTCCCTTGCGACCCGCCACAGGCGGCTCTCACCCTCGATGAGGTTGCCCCCATACCACCTTTCCAAGATGGCGCACTAGACCAAC
>CAYGHF010000020.1:0-9025 GCA_964349795.1 uncultured Saccharimonas sp. (SeqCode)
ATGCTTACCAAAGAAGCATTCAATGCGCTGCTGAAAACACTTGAAGAACCACCAGAACACGTCATATTCATATTGGCGACCACCGAAACACATAAACTGCCAGAAACGATAATTAGCCGCACACAACGTTACAATTTTAAACCGATAGATGAAACAGATGCTATCAAGCACCTTAAATCGATAGCAAAATTGGAGTCAATTATAATAGATGACGAAGCCTTAAAACTGATTATTGAACATGCCGAGGGCTCTTTTCGTGACAGCATAAGCTTGCTTGATCAGGCAAGCAACATTAGTAATGACGTCATCAAACTTAGTGATGTCGAGCAAATGCTGGGTGTGGCACCAACGTCGGCAATTTTGGGCATTACAACCTCGGTTGGACAAGGCAGCAGCAATGAGATCATCGAACAACTCACCAAGTTATTACACAGCGGGTCAACACCATCACAAATTTCAAAACAGCTTACAAAGGCCCTGCGAGAAGTATTATTGAATGAGACTGACCGCACTAGGTCCAGCGTGTTGAGTTCACTGATGCGCGAACTAATAGCGGTCCCAAGCTCACACGATCCCAGTACGGCGCTGCAGCTTGCATTACTAGAAGGTGCTTTTAGTCTGCAGACTGAAGCTAAGACCGGCAAAGCAGCACCCACGCCCAAAAATACTCAGCAGCCGTCAAAAGCGCAAGCTTTGGCACCAAATGTAACTTTTCAGGAAATTACTAACGAAACTGCTGACACTACACCAGAGGTTGAGGAGTCGATTATTGTTGACGAGCTATGGCCAAAGGTAGTAACTGAAATAAAAAAACACCATAACACCTTGTATAGCATCGCGCGGATGGCAAAAAGTCATGTACAGGGCACAAAACTAACGCTTGTATTTGCTTTTCCATTTCATGAAAAACGGTTGACAGAGTCCAAGAATAAACAGATCGTGCTTGACATCATTAAGCAACTGACTGGCGAAGATTTCACGCTTGAGTGCCAAGTCGCGACTAAGGATAATACAAAAAAAACCGAGCCATCCAATAAAACTATGGACGTTAGCAACATAAGCAATATTTTTGGCGGGGCTGAAGTGTTAGAATCATAGCACTACAAGAGGGAGCATTTCATGGATCTAGAGGGAGCAAAGATTCCTCCGCAGAATACTGAAGCCGAAGCATCACTGCTAGGCGCTATTCTTATTGATACTGATGCGATTGTTAAAATTGCCGACAGCGTTAGCAAAGATGATTTTTATGACGACCGCCACAAACGAATTTTTGAGGCTGCAATTCAACTTTATGAAAAACACAGCCCGATAGATGTTCTAACATTATCTGATCAGCTAAAGGGAACCGGTTTTTTGGACATGGTTGGCGGCCCGTCCTACCTTACCGAACTAACAAATTTTGTACCGACTGCCGCCCACGTGGAACAATACGCCGAGATTGTCGCTCAAAAAGCGCTACGGCGACGCCTCATCAAAGCTTCACAAAGTATTATTGGACTCGGTTATGACGAAGCTAAAAGTTTGCAAGAGCTGATTGAGGAAGCCGAAACGAGCTTATTTGAGGTTAGCCAAAAGCATATCAAACAGGACGTTACTAGTCTTGAAACAATATTGAGTGAAAGTTTTGATAGACTGGATGAGCTTCACAAAGACAAAGGTAAAATTCGTGGTGTGCCAACTGGGTTTAAAGATCTAGACAACATTTTAGCTGGTCTACAAAGATCTGACCTTTTCATCCTTGCCGCCCGCCCATCAATGGGTAAAACCGCATTGGCGCTGAATTTGGCACATAACGTTGCCGTCCAGTCAAACCAGCCGGTGTTAATGTTTAGTCTAGAAATGAGTAAAGAACAGCTGGTGGACAGGATGTTGGCAATGGAGTCAGGTGTTGATGCATGGGCGCTTAGAACCGGCAACTTAACTGATGCTGACTTTGAAAAAATTGGACAAGCCATGGGCACTTTGAGCGAAGCCCAAATATATATTGATGATAGCCCTGGCATAACCGTAAGCGACTTACGTACCAAAGCCCGTAGGGAAGCGCACCAAAGAGAGCTAGGTTTGATTATTGTTGACTACCTGCAACTTATGAGTGGCGGCAGCAAGTTTGGTGGAGAAGGCAACCGTGTACAGGAAATCTCAGAGATATCTCGCGGACTCAAAGGCATTGCTCGTGAACTTAACGTACCGCTACTAGCTTTGAGTCAGCTTAGTCGTTCGGTCGAGAGTCGTAGCCCGCAGATACCTCAACTGGCAGACTTGCGTGAGTCTGGTTCGATAGAGCAAGATGCCGATGTTGTGGCATTTATCTACCGCGAAGAATACTACAACCCTGAAACTGAAAGAAAAAATGTAACTGACATATTCATCAAGAAACATCGTAACGGACCGACCGGTGCAGTAGAGCTTTACTTTGATAGAGAGAAACAGCGTTTCCGAAGTTTGGACAGCAAGCACGCCACACCGTTTGATTAAAGTGCTATACTTTATCTGAATATATGAAGAAGGTGTGGTTTACTATTTCAATGTCTTGGAGGCCGGCCGTTGTGGCAGGTGCCATTAGTTTTCTTATAATTTTCTTGCTGCTGTTCCAGATAGGATCGATAACCAAAGGCGCTCATGCCAGCGAGACAGCCGTAGCCCAAAGTAAGCCCAGCTATACTACAATATTAAAGCAACCTGTCGATGCGCCGTATTACACTGTCCGAAATTCAATCAGAAAGATCAGACCCAATACTGGCATAGTGATAACTCGCGGCATGAGTGCTGTAGTTGGCTTTGTCAGCATCGGGCTTTTTTACGCTCTGGTCAGCCTGTGGTACCGTCCGCGTGTTGCCATTTTGGGAACAATTTTATATGCCACTTCAAATTGGCTACTGAGAAACTCTCGACTTGGTCTGCCCGAGATACAACAGGCGCTGGTTTTGGCACTAATCTTCTTGCCGGCATGGCTCAAGCGAACTCGGCACAGACAACTGGCAATATTTGCCGCCGTTGCGGCTGTCGCCTATCTGTTATACGTACCGGGGTTAATTTGGTTCATTATGCTTGGTTTCATTTGGCGAGCCAAAGACTTACTACAAGACGTAAAGTCGATGGCAAATCTGACATTGGTATTACTCGGTATATTCCTATTAATTATCGTATCTCCGCTGATGTACTCTATTTTTAATGACCCCCTAGTCTTGCTTCGACTGGCAGGTATCCCCGAGCACATTAGCTTATCTGGTATCATACATAACTTTACGTCCATCCCTCTCAGACTTTTTGTCAGAAGTGACCCGAATGGCATCTGGAGCGTTGGCTATATGCCAATTCTTGACGTCTTTACCAGCATGATGGTGATTGTTGGGACCATCGACACGTGGAACACACGCAAGTTAGATCGCAGTAAGATTACGCTAGGTATGCTGTTTTTGGCCTTCGTCCTAAGCTGTCTTGGTGGGAATGTGCTTCTAACCATAATGCTCCCGCCGATATACTTACTGGTCACCGCCGGAATTAGCTACATGCTCAACGAATGGTTCAGGGTATTCCCAAAAAATCCTTTGGCACGCACCTCCGCTACAATAATGATTACAATTGCGGTGCTGATAGCTGCCGCCTACCAAGTTACAAACTACTTCATTGCTTGGCCCAACACAGCGTCAACAAAATCCGCGTTCTCACAAAGATACTGAAGACCTTTTGCAGAATAAGCCATGAGGTCAGAAAGAGATGATTGTTGTTCAGAATCAACAAAGCACGACAAAGAGTAACCAAAGTTACGCTGCGAAATGATTTGATTGGTTGTGGGCAAAAATGGCACTTTATGAACCATGGAGTTATTTTACAAAAGGTCTTTAGAAGTTTGCTACAATATAACTAGCTATTAAGGGAGTATATTATGAGTCGATTCGACCAAGCTAAGATGTTACTAAAAGTTAAAAAACTGCAAAAAGAACTGCAAAAGATGATAATTAGCGTTGAGCAGGGTGATGGAGCTGTAAAAGTCGAGATTACCGGAGAACAAAAAATAAAGAAAATTCATATAGATCCAGAATATGTAGATCTTGAGGATATTGGTCAGTTGGAACGTTGGCTAGAAGATGCCGTCAAAGAAGCGATTGCCGAGAGTCAAAAGATTGCCGCAGAAAAAATGCAACCAATGATGGGTGCACTTGGTGATCTTGGGCTATAAGGGGCATTCATGAGTGTTCTGCCACCAGCACTCTTAGAGGTTATAGAAGCGCTTGGGTCGCTACCCGGTGTCGGCCCTAGGACAGCCGAGCGCTACGCCTATTTTTTGCTAAAAAGTCAGCCCGACGCCTCAAAAAGACTCAGTCGCACGATTGACGACCTTCATAAGGGTGTTAGTTATTGTCAAAAAACGTTTGCCCTAGTTAAGAGTGGGCAGAGTATCTCAGATCTATACAATGATTCTTCCCGCAACAAACAACAGGTTGCTATAGTCGCAGACCCTTTCGATATTGTTGCACTAGAAAAAACTGGACAGTTCAAGGGTACATATCACGTGTTGGGCGGGCTTATATCGCCCATCGACGGCGTCGGTCCAGAACATTTACACATAGATGAGCTCATCGCAAGGATAGACGACGATAAAGTGAAGGAGTTGATATTGGCAACCAACGCCAGCGTAGAAGGCGAATCGACGGCTTTGTATATTCAAAAACGTATTGGCGATAGGGGGATTTCAATAACAAGATTGGCAAGAGGACTACCGGTTGGGGTAGATCTGGAATACGCCGATCTAATCACTCTAGGGCGTGCACTCGAAGGCAGGACAGCGGTATGAGCACAAAATACCAAGAAGCGCCCAAAATACAAGAACTGCTGAAAACAGCCAGCCGAGTATTGATAATGCAGGCCGACAATCCTGACGGCGACAGTCTGGGTAGCGCCTTGGCATTGGAGCAAATAGTCCACGATATGGGCAAGGAGCCGATTCTTTACTGCGGTGTTGATATCCCGACATATCTGCGCTATTTACCGGGGTGGGATCGGGTTCAAAAAGACGTTCCAAAATTATTCGATGTATCAATAATTGTCGATACCAGCGCACTGAGTCTGTTTGAGAATCTTGAGCGATCAGGTCAAAAGCAGTGGGTCGCTACCAAGCCTTGCATAATTATCGATCATCACGACGTTGAGACATCAATCCCTTTTGCCACGGTAGTCTGCAATAAACCAGCTGTTTCGACTGGTGAAGTCATCTACGAAATCGCCGAGCAACTTGGCTGGGATACAAATCGTCAAGCGCTTGAGATGCTGGCGATATCGATTCTTTCAGACAGCATGGGGCTGGTCAGTGAAGCTACAACGGGGAGAAGTATCCGCATAATGGCAGAGCTCGTCGATAAAGGTGTTCGGCTGGCAGAGTTAGAAAACCGCCGACGTGAAATGATGCGCAAAAGTCCTGAACTTGTGCAATACAAGGGCGAACTGCTACAGCGAATTGAATACTACAATGACAATTTGATCGCCGTCGTGACAATCCCGTGGGAAGAAATTGAAAAATATAGCCATTCATATAATCCATCGATGTTAGTTATTGATGATATGCGTCTTACTGAGGGGACAGCGGTTGCCGTTGCCTTTAAAGTCTATAAAGGTGGTCGCGTTACCGCCAAGATCAGGACAAACTTTGGTAAAACAATTGCTTCAGACCTAGCAAAACACTTTGGTGGTGGTGGACATGCTTACGCCAGTGGCTTTAAGGTAGTCGACGATCGACCTTTCAATGAAATCAAGCAAGAATGTATTCGTGTTGCCCTTGACCTGCTTGATAAACTGAACGAGGAGAAACATGAAACTTCATAATACCCTGTCGCGCAAACTTGAAAAAGTAACACCAATCGTGCCCAACGAAATCTCGCTTTATAGCTGTGGGCCGACTGTTTACAACTATTATCATATCGGCAATCTGCGGAATGCTGTTTTCAACGATACCCTGCGCCGCACGTTGGAAGTCGCTGGTTTTAAGGTCAAACACGTCATGAACATAACTGATGTAGGGCATTTGGCATCAGATGCCGACGAGGGCGAAGATAAACTAGAAAAAGGTGCATCCAGAGAAGGCAAGACTGTACAGGAGGTTGCCGAATTTTACACAGATGCGTTCAAAAAAGACATGATATCGATGAACGTATTGCCGCCGAACGCCTACCACAGCAAAAAGTATGACGACAACTACGCCCGTGCCACTGAGTTTATAGACGAACAGATTGCCATGGTAGCCCTACTGATGCAAAAAGGTTTAGCATATCAGACTGCGCAGGCCATATATTTTGACGTCACCAAACTTCCCGACTACGGTGAACTCAGCGGTCAAAAACTAGCCGACAAAGAGACTGGTGCTCGAGATGATGTAATAACCGACGACGACAAGCACTCACCACATGACTTTGCGCTTTGGTTTTTTACTGTTGGACGTTTTGCCAACCACACCATGCATTGGCCTACCCCGTGGGGTAACGGCTTTCCCGGCTGGCACCTAGAATGTTCGGCCATTATTCACGCAACTTTGGGCGATCCGATTGACATTCATACAGGCGGGGTTGATCACATCGGCACTCATCACCCCAATGAAATAGCACAAACAAAAGCAGCTTATGGTAACGAGTTATCAAAAATGTGGCTTCACAATGAATTTATTTTAGTCGACGGCAAGAAAATGTCTAAGTCGAAGGAAAACTCGTATACCCTTGCCGATATTGAAAAGAAGGGTTTTAACGCGCTTGACTACAGAATGTTGGTGTTGCAGGCGCACTATCGCTCCGAATTAAACTTTTCGTGGGGCAATCTAGAGGCAGCACGTGCCAGACTGCAGAGCTACAACCGAATGGCGGACTTGCAATGGCAGGCAATCGACACGGCGACATGGCTTGCAGCCGATACAAGCTTGGAATCCATCAAGTCAGAAATGGAAAACGACCTGAATACACCATTAGCGCTAGCATTTTTGAGTGGCTTTAGTGCACTCTGCGAGGAAAAACTAATTTCGTCCAAAGATCTAGCAGAGTTCAGCAATCGACTTGGTCAACTAGATAGCATATTCGGGTTAGATCTTACGACTAGAAAAGACATAACCGCTGAACAAAAATCAACAATGATAAATCGTGGGAAAGCTCGTGAAGCCAAAGATTGGGCAAAATCTGATGAGTTGCGCGCAAAACTGCGCGAGCAGGGTCTAGAGGTACGTGACACCGAGCACGGACAAATCTGGTCTAGAACCTAGATTTTACTGATATCGTGTCTTTCCAAGTAATCAAGAAAAACTATCTTGGCGCAACCGACGGCTGGGATAGCTACAAATGCACCTAAAATGCCGCCAAAACCAACGCCAACCAGCGCTGCTATAAATACGAGTAGAGGTGTCAATTCATTATTTTTGGCTTGAATGTATGGCTGCAACGTTACATTCTCAATTTGCTGATAGATCAAGAAGTAAACTAACATCGCAATCGCTAGACCAACTGATGAAAATAGACAAACCAAAACCACCAAACCAGCTGCCAGAGTATTACCGATTAGTGGTATTAGCCCAAACAGGAAGACAATGCCAGCTAAAGCTACCGCGTTAATCGTAACGTGGAACAAGGTGCTAGCTACAACCAAAGTTACCATGGCAAACATAGCTGCGATTGCTGCTATCAGTACCTGACCGTTGACGTAACCCGTTACGACTCTGTACATTCGTTTTGCTAAAACTTTGTTTTTTTCGCGCCTTTCCTTTGGGTGCATTTGCCAAAAGCGTTTTATCCAATCTGGACCTTCGACTAAAAACATAAAAGTTAGAACTAATACGGTTAGGACAGATATAAGGCCGGCGCCCACTTTGCTGGCAGTACTCAAAACTGGTTCTTGGATGTTTTCTGTACGAGCTTGGATATTTTCAGTCAGACCATCGACATTCTCTTGGAGGTTGTACCTATCAACAAACTTACCCAGCGTTGTAGTGTTGTCATTTAAGCTGTTTAGCGTTGTTGGGATACCGCGTACAAAGTCGACGGTCTCCTTTACTAATGGCGGTACAACAAGACTAGTGAAAAAGCCCAGCACAAGCACTACGCCAACATATGCCACACCCGTTGCGGCAGCGCGACTTTTTATCCTTAACTTTTTTGATATCCAACTGACGGCAGGGTTCAATGCCAAACCTAGAAACAAGGCTATAAAGATTAGCTCTAGCACATGCGCCACGTTCTTGAGAAAGCCGATGGCAATCAGCGTAATCACAATGATGCCGACTATTCTAACGATTGTTCGATTTGATACTGTAACTTCTATTTTATTATTTTGACCCATTGGTGATATTATCCTTCTCTTGGACTTTTTTTGCAATAACTTGTTCATACAGATCAATTAACAAAGTACCAACTTTTGATACATCATATTTTGGTATTTGCTCGGCTTGCCACGTTAAGGCTCGTTTTCGAGCTGGAGCGTTAAAAGCAAATGCCTTCAAGACTTTAGCAAATTTTACAGCGTCATTTGGATTAAATAATTGTGCTGGACGACCTTTGAGTACGCTACTGTAACCGATATTATCACCACCAAGTACAACACCTGATTTAGCTGCCATTGCCTCAATCAGAACTATACCAAAACTTTCTCCACCAGTGCTTGGGAAAACAGCGATATCAGCAGAAGCAAGATAATTGGCTTTTTCTATCTCGCTAACAAAACCAACGAACTGAACACATTTACTCAGCCGATGCTTATGTACATAGTCGACTAGAGCTTTCTCCTCTGGACCTTTGCCACAAATAATAACCCTCATACCATCTGTTAATCTGTCAGTGTGTAGCAGCTGTACTGACTGAAGTAGTTGTAAACAACCCTTTCTGGGGACGAGCCTGCCGAGAAATACCATGGTTATTTTGCCATCGGAATACTTTCTGATCTTCTTGCCATTGTGAAAGGCGCCTACGTTGACAACATTTGGCACAACAATTGATTTCATGCCAAAACTTCGTTTGGCAAATCGCCTAGCAGGCTCAGAAACACTCACAACCAGATCGAA
>CAYGHF010000021.1:0-8973 GCA_964349795.1 uncultured Saccharimonas sp. (SeqCode)
GTACAATACGAATAATTATTGAGGTGCAGGCATGTTAGAGTTTGTTGTTTTAGGGCAAATACCCGGTACAAATATTATCGTCACATTTAACGGCGTGATGTTGGCTGTACCGATTCTGCTTGTTATGGCAGAGCTGGTTTATGTTTTTCGGCGACAAATCAAGTCGTCAATAACCATGCTAACAATGCGTCTTAGCCGTCATCGTCTACAGGCATAATACTCTGTCCATAAAGCTGTAATTCTTCCAAAATGTAGCGTTCTTCGCCCGTGATACCCTTTTTGTTTGCCAGCTCGCCGAGTGCTGCAAAATATTTTGCCAGTCGACTTTCTTGCTTACCACCTAGTAATTTTCTTTTTCTGAAATGCTCCCAAGCAGCCAATTCCTCTGGTTCAAGACTCTTATAATAATTACGAGCTTTATATAGCGGTGCCAGTGCTTGCATGCGATCATCGCTAAATTTCTGCCCGAAATCAGATATTTCTTCTGGTTGTGCGGCCCGTAGCGCACGTTGAATAATCTTGTCTTTGTCAGATATAAATCCATCATAGAGCCGAGTATCTACGTCAGACTCATCAATAACAAACTCGGTTTGACGTAAGGCTTCCAGCTGTTTAACAGCCTGCTGAACCGTGTTTGCCAAGTTAGAACTATGCAATTTCTGATAGTTTTTCTCAATAACCGGCAGACTCAAATCCAATCTTTTCTGACTCTTTTCATCAAGGACTGACAGTGGTGCAATGGCTGGGCAGCGGTTTGGTTTGAGCGTCTTTACTGGCAACCTCGGCCCTTCGTCGTCCCACCGTTTTGTCCATGCCGCCACCAACTCGTCAATGTTCATAGCCGCAAATTCATCTGGATCAAAACGTAAATCATACACTAAAAAAGCCTTATCAGCCGTCGGCGACAGCAGGGTTGCCACGGTAGTTTTTTGCCAGTCACCACTGTATTTCCCCGAGGTGTAAACAAACGGTTTGTTGGCACTAACCAGCTTGATAACATCTTTTTTATCTTTTAGCTGTAACAAAAAATCGAACAGTTTTGGCTGTTTGGACTGGATTAACTTTGCCAAACCAATAACTGCGTTTACATCACTTAAAGCATCATGAGCACTACCATGTTCGAGCCCGTTCAAGCTAGTCAGCAGCTCGAGCCGATTAGTCGGTTTACCCGTGCTATCGACAGGCCACTTGATACCGTCCGGCCTCAGTGCCCTCATCATGCGCACCACATCCAGCAAGTCCCAGCGACCTCTTCCATCTTGCCATTGCCATTCATAAGGATCATAGAAATTACGGTAAAGCAGATAACGCATAAACTCATCATCAAAACGTATCGTGTTGTAGCCTACAAAAATAGTTCCGGCGGTAGATATTTCCTCGTGAAACAGTCGTAAAAATTCAGCTTCGGTAATGCCTTCGGCTATTGTTTTTTGTGGTGTGATGCCTGTCACTAAAACTGCCGTTGGGTCAGGCACAATATCATCGCTCAACTTTATTAATACATTGTGTGGCTCACCAATTGGTTTGAGGTGCATGTCTGTTCGCTGACCGGCAAACTGCATAATTCTTGCTTCTTTGGGTCTAAGACCGCTGGTCTCCAAGTCATAAAAATATAAACTAGTATTCATGTTTAAGCCGGTCAGTTGCCTTAATTCTGTTCACGGTGAGCATGGTCAACGGTGATACTGGCAACTCCTCTTGCGCCGGTCCTTGTAGGGCACGTTTCAAGAAACTGGGTGGAACAATAGTCACACACGCCACTACCCATTCCCAACACTGGTATCATCTCAGTCATGGCTACAACTATCTACCGATGATTAGATTTGTCAATATTCTATTTTTTGATCCTGAATGTAGATGGCTTGCCCAGCCTCTATACCCTTACGCTGCAACTCTCGCATTATCCCCATTTTTTTCATAATGTCCCGCAACCGCTGTTGACCATGTTCGCTAGTAAAGTCAGTGCGCTCAGCAAACTTCTCGATCTTACGACCGGTTATGATGAATGTGTCTTTTTGCCGTGTCACGTGCCATGACAAATCCTCAGATAAACGAATGACTGGCAGTACTTTACTTTTCTCTACCTCTTCTTTGGCGCGCGTAGTTTGAACAACTTTAAGCGCTGCGTAAAGCAATTCTTTAATGCCTTTTTTGCTCTGCGCCGAGATGGCTAGCAGCTGCGTTCTAGCAGGCACGACTTTTTTTAGTTCGCTCAATTTATCAGCCACCATCTCTTCATCAAAACCATCAATTTTACTTAGCACGACTACTTGTGGCTTTTTCGACAGACTGGTTTTGTAGGCTTTCAGCTCAGTTTGAATAGTCTTATACGACGCAGCCACATCTTCGTTGTAGATATCAATCAGATGAACTAAGACTGCCGTTCGCTCAACATGACGTAGGAATTCATCGCCAAGACCCTTGCCGGTACTAGCGCCTTCAATCAGCCCTGGGATATCGGCAAAGAGGAGGCTGTTACTTTTATCAATATCAACTACGCCTAGATTTGGTGTAAGAGTTGTAAACGGATAGTTGGCAATCTCTGGATGCGCGTTACTAATACTTGCCAGTAGCGTAGATTTGCCAGCATTGGGCATGCCAACCAAACCAACATCGGCAATCATCTTTAGCTCCAAAACGGCTTCTAGTTTGTCGCCACGTTCACCTTTTTCAGCGACTCTGGGAGCTTGTCGAGTTGAAGATACAAAGTGTGCGTTGCCAAAGCCACCTTTGCCGCCTTTGGCAACAATCACTTTTTGTCCATCTTCTGTTAGATCGGCTAGTATTTCACCGGCATCATTAACCAGTACCGTCCCAACTGGCACTGCTACTTCTAGGTCTCCACCGGCTTTGCCGTGTTTGCGCTGTTTGAAACCAGCCTTCCCCAGCTCGGCATTCAGTTGCTTCTGGTACCGAAAAGAGGCAAGTGTATTTTGATTGCGGCTAGCAACCAGCACAACATCGCCACCATTGCCACCGTCACCACCATCAGGACCGCCTTTGTCGATGAATTTTTCTTGGCGAAAACTCATATAGCCATCGCCACCATCGCCAGCTTGGATTACTACTTCTGCTTTGTCTACAAACATCCTGCTACTATATCATTTTTACAACATTTTGTAAAAACCAAAACCTAGGCAACCAGATAAGTATCATTAGTTATGTTGTAGCGATTGAAAGTCGTATCCGCAGCACTAGCCAACACAACTCGTGGCATTGCGTTTGGTGATTGATCCCTTAACTGCGTAAGAAAGGCGTGCAGTGACGGTCGATTTGTGCTTGACCCTCCTGAGTGATCATCAATAACAATTGCCAATTTCCTACCTAGAGACTCAGCGATTCCTTTGGCGTACTCCGTAAACTCGTTATAGAAACTTTCAGGCGAAACTTGCGTGATAGTGTTCTGTATTGGATTAAGGCCACGAATTACCAGCAAGGGCTCTCCGTTAGCACCAGTGGTTTCCATAAGCATAGCTGACCCCACGAGACGTTGGCTGCTTGTCCGAGGGCTTTGTACCATAACTACCGATGTCATATTGGGGAACTCTTCGGCCATTGACTTGTATTTCGATGCCCAACAAGAATCGGCAATATGACCACTAAATTCCATGAGTGCACCTCGTGTAGGCATCATTCTGAACGTTCTGGTTCCACTTGTTCCAAGCTGATTAACACGCTCGATGTTTGACTCTAATGCGTCGATGCCAAGTAGTGAATCAACTTGCTTTTGCCCGCCGATCTTTTCGAAAAGTTCATGCCAAGTTTCACGGTTTGCAACATGACCGATGAAATCAGACATCTCTTGAATATCTTCAAGTGTGGGTGGCAGATTTTCATCAGGATTATTAAGGTTTTGTTGTCTTTCACTGATAGGATATCGCGGCAAATTGCCGTCGCCAAATTGCTTAATCATTGCCGTAACAACCAATAATGTCTGCAGCAAACCAGTACCCGCAATACTCTTGTGAAATGCAAGCTCAACAATATGTTCAGTTAGTTTTTCAAGGTCAAAATCCTCAACGGCTTCATAATTTATATCAGCTAGTCGGGCTTGGGAAGCTAACTGCTTTTCCAGCTGTGATGCCAAATTTACGGTGTCTTGTTGTTTGGCTTCCAGTTGCGAAATACGCTCACCAAGCTTTCCAATACCGCCCGACATTTGTTCGCCACGTTCCGATATTGACGACTGTATGTCACGCAATAACTCGCCAAATTTTCCCCAGTCAAGCGTGTCGCCTGATGGGACAATTTCTGCCGCACGACTTATGACACCAGCGTAAAACTCCCACTGCTCTATGCCATCCTGACTTACTGCAAACTCTTCGGCAGCAAGTTTATCAAGTAATTCTACTTGGAACTCGCCTGTGACATACTCTGGTCGCATTACAGCGCCAACTCGCTGACTATCAGTCAGGGTAGCCAAGAACGACTCGTCACTGCGAGAGCCATATTGACTTGAGTCATAGCGTACAAGTTGCTTGGCATAATGCAGCAAAAAAGGATTCCGAATTATCTGGTGTACAGGCATTTCACCTGTTTCGTATATGCCCTCGGCAAACTTAATTAGTGCGGTCTTTAGCTGATTAACGCCTGCCTCCCCTGATTTTGTTATCCCCAGACTGCGCACTTCTTGGGGGAGTTCGTGCCCTTCTTGAACATCACTAACAAGCCGCAAACCCTGAATATTCATAAAATCACCAAATATTTCGTGAGTCAGGGAGAGAGCACGTACCAAACTAAGATCGCCGCCATCTCTTAATAACTCATGTGACAAAGATAATTTCAAAGCATCATCAACACCGTCTTTTGCCAGAAAATCACTCAGACCACTTTTGAATATTGCTTTTATCCGTTGGGTAGTTGTTGCATCACCCAGTGCAGCGCTCGACAAAAGCAGCTCACGCATAGTAATGTTTCCGTATGTGCCATAACTTGCCTTGACTAAATCCATGTACTCGTCATCTATCGCACTAAGTTTTTCGAGCAGTAATTGTGGATCTGTAGACATTTTAAGAAGCTCAAGCATTTTACTATACTGTAAGGATGGTGGCGTATCACCGATAAATTTTTCGCTGCCTCCAAGTTTAATCATCAACTCTGTCAGCTTCTGAGGATCAATTTGCATTGCAGTCGCAATCGTTTCATGAGTGGCATGAGAAATTAGATCCTGCACACGGCAAACTTTACCAAACTTATTCTGAAGCTCAACCAGACCGGCAGCAACTTCAGGCTTAATCACACGCTCGCTTGGAAACAAATTTTTTATGTCGCGCAAACGGTATAGGGCATCTTTTCCATACATCCGAGCTGCAAGCTGGAGTGCCATCTCCGGATCAGCAAACATTGAGATAATTAATTGCATTTCATTATCGAATCCAGACCACTTATCTAGGCTACCTTCTTCAATGGATTTCTTGATGAACCCATACATCCTGCCTATCGACTCAATATAATCATCTGGCATATCATCTGATTTTGTCCTTACAGCTTCCATAACTGACTGTGCAACTCGAACGTCAATAACCCCATTCTCAAACAGTTTCAGCACAACACTGGCTGCTTCGGCGGTATTGCCAGTGTACTTACCGACTACTAGATCACGTAACTGGTATGGCATAGAACTGTAACTCTGCCAGAACTCTGGGCTCACAGCTACTGCTGCGTCGGGGTCGATTGTTCTTGTTAGCAGAGCATCAACTGTCGACTTGTCGGCACCTGACGCAATCAGCGCTTGGCGAAACTCTGACTGCTTTTGTAGGTGGAGCTGGGTAATTACTCCGGTAATGCGTGTTTTTTCTGCGTCTGAGATGCTTTCATCCCACCTAATGACACGATCTAAGTTACCCTCATCACTCGTTGTCGTTGACAGTTCGTGCCTAGAGCTGGAAATAAGAGCATACGCCATGTCCAGTTCCTCATGTTTGACAAGTTCTACAATTGCTTCGTCTAATACTAACGCGTCACTATTATTAATACGATAATGTGACCCCGCCATGCGAGCAACCCGTAGTGTATCCACTCGCTGCGTAAACTCTGCTGTCGGCTGGCGTGTCTCAGGATCGATACACATATCTCGTGCCGTTCTCAATACCTCTACCGTCTCTTTCGTCTGAACATACTGAAGTCGCTCGAGTGATTGCAGTGCCAAAGCTGTCGCTTCTTCAGTTTTACCCTCGGCTGTTCGAGCCGTTGCAAGTGCCATTAGATCTGGGCCCAACAGATTTCCCATACGCTCTTGCTTCTGCTGCGGTTCGAGTGCCACGCCGCTGGACACATCACGGTCACAAGCGATGGACAAAAGGTCGTCTCCACCCCGCAGAAACCGTTCTCTCGATTCAGTAGCCCGACCCTGTGACGTTGAACTCATGGCCACCACGCCCCGTAGGTCATCCAGACCGGCAACAAGCTCTACGGCAAGACCACGCCGGACAACTTCTCGGGCATCTTGTGGAGCTGTCGCAGTATCATCTGATACATCTCTGTCACCAAGCAGTCCTAATGTCAAAAAGCCTCTCATACCAACTTTTATTGCCTCGTCGTCGCCCCTAGCTTTGGCTGCGGCAATGCCATCAAGTGCCAGTGCTTTGGCTGTGTGTAAAACCTCTATGGCGCTAACAGGCTCCTCGCTGCCAGTAATTTTTTGTTGCTCAGTCAGTAACTGGTGCGCTTCCCCAGTAAGTCCCGCAGCAAGCTCCATAAGGCCCGTAACTCTTTGATGGTGTTCATTTTGTTCGGGCGTTCTTTTATCTTCGGGTACTAATTTAGAATAATCTTCGCCAATTAAATCATGACCTTGATCAAAAGATTTATGATTTAGAGCCAATATGTGAGCACTTAATTCATCCTGTAGGGGTGGACCAATCTGAGCCAAGTGTTCATGGGCAACGGGAGCGCGCCCCATGAGTTCATCCATGACTACATAATAGCATGAGCGTTATCTGTTGGAGATGTTGTGTGTAGGCGTTAGTAGATGAACTTATAGTTACCAAACTCTGAGACTGGTACGGTGCGCGAAGAGATTGTGGCATAGCCAGCCACATTCATATCATAAACTAGAGCTGAGCCATCATCATTAACTTTTTCCACAAACCCGACATGTCCCAATGAACCAGATTTATAACCAGGTTGATGCCAGATAACAGCTCCTGCTTTTGGCACATTTCCTGTTGCAATCCCAAAATGAACGGCGTTTGAGTACCAAGATTTAGCATGACCGAGATTCCCGGGGATGGGGTTACCACTGCCAGCACGACGATTATAGGCATACCACGTACAATATCCATAATCGTACCTATTACCTGCGTAGATCGGGCTACCACCAAACCAGCTAAAGTTTGACGCTACCGCACCCCGTGCACTTGGTTGAGTGCCAGCAGGTATAACAATGCGCTCGCCAACTGGCAAGCCACCGACTTCGGCATCGTTAAAACTGGTGATGGCGTCTTTGTTTGATCTATACTTTTCTGCCAAGCTCTGGGCTGTGTCGCCACTTTTTACAACATAGACTATGCCGTCACTTATCGGTGATATCCACAGCTCTTTGCCAGCGCTCAATGTGTCACTGCCAAGGCCATTAGACCAACGAATACTGTCGGATGTAACGCCAAATTTCGAGGCCAAACTAGCTACGCTGTCACCTGAGACTGTAACGTATCTGACGATGTCTTTTTTGCTTTTGGCGGTAGTATTTATAATCTGTGGCTTGGCAATAACTTTGTCATCAGTAACCGACACGGACAGCAGTGCGTTAGCCGAGTCAGCTTGGTTACTGACCGCAGTTGCTTCTGGCAATTTGGCAAGTTGTGCCACATGTGCGGCAATGTCAGCAGACGACAATTCATCCAAAGGACTTGAGGCAAAGCTATTTGACGTAGCACCACTAACAACGCTCTGCTTGATACCACTACTTGTATTCGGTGTTCTAACCACAAAAGCAGTGGCTATAGCTAGAACAATTATGTTAAGTGCCAGTATACCGTAACGGGTTAACCGTTTTTTGGACTTGGTTTTTTGCAACAGCCGACTACGCCGTAAGCCTAAACGTGGCGTTGAACTTCCTATACCCAACCTTCGGTTGAGCGTTTGGTTTATGGTGCGAATATTCATACTTCAGGGTAGTCATTCTGCCTATCCGACTCCTTGGAGTCCAAGCAACCGACTACAATCCTAATTTTATCAAAAAATAGCCATTTTAGCAATCATACTATCCGCTACCCACCCCTGTTAGACTATGAACAGAGCTTTTTGCAGTGGGCTGCCACAGCGGCATTGTGTTGTTCTAGAGTTTTTGAGAAGTAGGTTACACCATCATCGCCACTGACAAAGTACAGATAGTCGGTGTCCGACGGATGCCCAACGGCGTTTAATGATACTTCTGACACATTGCTGATTGGCCCCACGGGCATGCCAACGTGCAAATGAGTATTGTACGGCGAATCATATTGCAAAGATGTCGTACCGGTGGCAATCAGAGATCCGTAAAATGCCGTCACGTCCGAACCCAGAACCATGCCGCTTCGGAAACGCTTTAGAAACACCTGAGCAACTACTTTCCTGTCCTCTGGTTTCGAAACTTCTTTCTCAATTATTGATGCCAGCGTAACTCCTTCATGTATTGATAAACCCTGCTTGTTTATGGCAGCTCGAACCTCTGGGTTCAATCTTTTTGCCATCTCGTCCAATGACGCGCGAATGATAGCTTCAGGTTGTGTGGTTGAGGTTTTTTCAAACGATTCTGGGTACAAATAGCCTTCTAAGCTTGCCCCGACTGGTTTATCGACAAGTGCGGGATGTGATTTGTACTGACTTGGGTCAAGCGCTTTATCAACTGATTCTGCCGTAAAGCCAGCTGCTATTAGGCGGTTCCGTATTTGCCCCAGTCGCTGGGCAGGCAAAATTGTTACCAAATCTTTGGCTATTTTCCCACCTGTTAAGACGTCGACAATCTCTGGGACACTTTGGCTGAGACGCAAC
>CAYGHF010000022.1:0-5046 GCA_964349795.1 uncultured Saccharimonas sp. (SeqCode)
ATTACAACTATTATAACTCCTTATGGAGAATTGACAAAGTTAAAATATTAAAGTATACATAGTCGAATATGTCTGAATTTGTAGTTTCCAAAATGGGCGGTACTTCCATGGCCCAACCAGAAGTGGTTGCCAGCCTTGTTGAGAGCCAGCCACAGCAGCAACTTATTGTTGTTTCTGCTCCTGGGGTAGATACCCAAACAGATGAAAAAGTTACTAATATGTTGGCGACCTACGGGCATGTGGCACGAGCTGGCGACATACAAAAAACCAACAACCTTAGAGACGAGATTATTGATAGATTTGACTTTATCTATGCTGGACTAGATACCCTAGATCGTCGAGATCTGCGCACTAGAGCCAATGTGCTGATGACACCTGCTCATAATGACGATTCAGTTTACTACATGCATCTTGGTGAAGTTCTAAGCGCTTGGGGCTTTGCTCGTCTGATAGGTGCAAGCTGTCTTGCACCGGCGGTAGAATTTGCAGGTAGTGGGCAACTCGATAGAGACAGGACCGCGCAGGCGATACAGAAGCAAATGGCTGACGTTAACAGTCGAGTGATTGTCCCCGGTTTTTTTGGCCACGATGAGTTTAATCGAGTCTGGCTTTTGGGTCGTGGTGGTTCAGACAGAACTGGTGCACTATACGCAGCCGCGCTGGGCTGGGACTATGAAAACTGGACTGATGTTGATGGTATTTATAGCGCTGATCCACGGGTTGTGGCAAACGCTCGGGTGTTGCCAGAATTGACCAGAGAAGAAGTCCGAGAAGGTGCCCATGGCGGCACTGGCGTGCTGATGGGAGACACACTTGTTGATCTAAACGGCAGTGACGTGACTACTACTGTGAAAAATACTTTCAATCCAGCCGCAGCCGGTACGCGCATAGTGCCTAAAAGACAAGTAGACCCAAGTTCATCGATTGTCGCTATATCTGGTCGAACTGATCTACGCGAGATCTCTATTCGTGACATGGGTATGGCAAACGAACCGGGCTATGTTTCTACCCTGCTCAAAGAGTTCAGTCGGCTGGGCTTGTCGCTGCAACATATGCCAACCGCGCAGGATTCACTTTCGATCACAACTGTGGCAGAAACAGCGCAGGAGTTGAAGGCAATTGATGAGTTTATGAATTTTGCTGGCAAGAATGCTCTTAGTGCGAGCGCTAGCGTTGAGGTATTTGATAAAGGCGTTGTATATGTAGTTGGCGAACGCTTGCGTGACCCCAGCGTGCGAACGCTGGCATATATCCGTTTGCTTGGCGACATAATCTGCGCAGGGTATGGTGTGGAAGATGTCGTGTCTAATCGTTTGAGCCCGAGCATTGCACTACTGGTAGAACCAGAAGCCGTCGACCCGATCATCCGAACAATTCACGCCAGAGAAATAGCTCACGACAAGAAACTATTCAGATAATATGCGATATGCCCCAAGTTTGAGGGCATCGAGTTTATAGTCACCAAATTGAGTACGGTGTAGCTTGGTGACTTCGTATCCTAATGCACCAAAAGTACGTCTGATCTGGCGATTACGCCCTTCACTCATTGCGACAAGCCAGTCAGTGCCGCTACCGTGAATTTTCATGTTGCTAACGCCGTCGTCTAACATGATGCCAGCCTCTACGGCTTGTCTATCTGACGAGGCTAGATTTCTATCCAATACTACTTCGTAGCGCTTGATTTTTTGAAAAGACGGATGTGTCAATTCTTGGGCAAGCTTGCCGTCATTTGTCAGTAGGAGTAGACCAGAGGAGTCTTTGTCTAGCCTGCCGACTGACTTGAGGTGATGATAGCCCTCCGGCAATAAATCATAAATGGTTTTGCCTCCTTGCCCCTCTCGGCTACAGATGTAGCTAGCGGGCTTGTTTAGAGCTATGGTAATCAGAGAAGTCGCAGCTAGTTGATTGTTATCTAAAAATACGGCTGTGTTTTCGTCTACGTCATCCCCTGCCCGCGCGATGTTGTCGCCGACTCTAACATGACCGGCGGCAATAATTGCGTCGGCAGATCGTCGGCTCATGCCAGTGGCTAGTGCCACAAACTTGTTGATTCGCATGGTATTAGCTTACTACAAGCGTAGGGCTAATCCACATCTATCTGTTGTTGGCTCTTAGAGTGCGACAGAATTTGGGTCGGCTGGCTTGATGGTTGGCGTTATGGTTGTCTCACCAGTAGCAGACACCGGTGCGTCTGGCGAAGCGCTGACAATACCCGATGGAGCAATAACCGAATCGGTAACTGGATTTTGGGTGCCAGAGTTGGCCTCTTCTTGGGCTAGTAATACAGCAATGTCTGGTTTCTTGTTGACGTCGTTGATAGGTTGAATGATTTTTTTGTGCGCAATAGGTACATCGTCGCCCTCACTTTGCTGTCTATCTGGTCCGCCAGGGTGTGGTGCATCGGCTAAAGTCTCTTTTTCTTCCACTACGGGTGGTGCTACGGGCTGAGTTGGAGCAAAAGTTGTTGGTTCTGGTTGGGTTTGTGGTTCATCAACAACAGAGATCTGTTTTGGTTCCGAAACTGGGGTTGGAGTTGTTGGTGCAGTTGTAGTCGGTTCTGGTGTTTCGGGAGGTTCGGTTATGGGTATGGTGGCCGGTGTTGGTGCGGTTGAGGCAACAAACTTGTCGATCTGCTGGTCGATAGTTTTTCCCTCACTAGCGGAGGTCTGTGCGACAATCGCAGGCGTTGGCGCACTAGTGGCTGGAACCGGCTCTGGTATTGTCGGCAGTACGGGTGTAACTGGTGCAACAGGTTCTGGTGCCTTCGGTGGTTCTGGCATAGTTACTGCTACAGGTGCGGGCGTCGCAGGAGCAGGTGGCGCTACTACGGGCGTTGGCGTGACTGTTGGTGTATTAGTGGTGGTATTGGCGCTTGGTGCGGAGACAGGGTCAAGCGAACTCATAACCCCCTGTGTAGCCCCAGATGGTGTCGGCGCGCTTGTGCCCTCCAACACTTCACGGGCAACCTTTGCCACATCCTCCAGAGTAACTTGTGATTTTACAAGATATTTATCGGCGCCAAGCTTTTCAGCGCGTGCCTTATCTTCAGCTTGAGACAAAGCGGTCATCATGACTACTTTGGTATTTTTGGTTTCGGGGGTGCTTCGCAGTATGTCTAGCATGTCAAAGCCGCTGATTTTTGGCATCATGACGTCAGAAATAATAAGGTCTGGCTTCTCTTTGACGGCTAGAGCCAAAGCCTCCTCGCCATCTTTTGCGCTGACAATCTCATAGCCTTCAGCTAAAAGTCTCGCTTCATAAATCTCACGGAGGTTGTTGTCATCCTCGACCAACATTATCTTTGCCATGATTGTTTCCTGCCTGTGCCTTCTTATGTATTGCTTATGTTAATGCTATTGTACCATGAAATACTAGCTTGTCAGCGGTGTTGTGACTTGTGACTCGCTGGTCTTTAGTTCTTCGGCTTTTTGGCTACTGATACGCGGCAGGTTTATGTAGAACGTGCTGCCTTTTTCTAACTCACTTTCTACCCATATACGACCCCTGCTGAGCTCTATTATCTTGCGTGAAATAAACAGACCTAAACCAGTACCACCTATGCTCCGCGTAACTGAATTATCGACCCTATAAAACTTCTGAAACAAATGAGAGGCATCTTCTGGTGCAATGCCCGCGCCAGTGTCACGGATAAAGAATTGGACCACTTTATCATCACCAGTTAGACCAATAGATATTTTGCCTGTTTCAGTATATTTCACGGCGTTATCAAACAGGTTTGTTATAACTTCTCGTAGCCGGTCGGGGTCGACCGATACGTAGTAAAGTGGGCGTACTACTTTGTCGCCCATTGCTGTGCCACCTACCCCACCTGAACCGACTAAAAATTCCATGAGCAGTTTTTTCTTTTCGGCGGCAAATCGTAGGCTATCGGTCATCTGCTCGAGGAATTCACCAATTTCTACCACTTGTGGATGGTTGACGAGTCTACCATCCTCGGCTCGGGCGCTGGTCAGTAGATCCTGAAATAGTTTGCCCAGATGCTGTGTGCTGTCATGGGCCTTTTCCAGAAAATCGCGAGCCTTGGTATCTATCTTGGCAACCCGTTCGTTTAGCGCCAGTGCTAGGTACCCCTCTATGGCGGCAACTGGCGTGCGCATCTCATGGCTGGCTGTGCTTATGAACTCGGCTCTTTGTTGTTCCTCGGCCCGCTCTTGCGTTACGTCGCGAAACACGCCAACAACTGCCATAACATTTTTTTCGGCGTCCAAAAGTGGTGAGACACTCAAATGTATTGGTATCTGCCGTTCTGATTTCGTGACCAGTACGGCTTGGTTGTCGCGGTAGCCTGCCTTCGTCTGAAAAACTTTGTTAAATGGGTCTTGGTCATCTGTATAGGCAACGCCTTTGCTGTCGATTAGTTTCAGTACTGATCGGTATTCCAGACTCTCTGCCTCCTCAGATGACCAGCCGGTTATCTTTGCTGCCCCACCATTAAAGACTTGAATTACTTTGTCGCCGCCAATTACAATTACCCCATCCTCAATAGCTGATAGTATGATGTCCGATTTTATTTTTTCGGCGTGGGCTTCGTGCTTGCTGCCCTGAACTTCGTCTTTAACTTCAGTGTGAATTTTCTTTCGTGTTTTGCGTACGTAGAAAAATATAAACGGTATAAATATGCCGCTAGCAACAGCGACACCAATAAATACATGCTCAAAATGAATCGGTAATCCTAGGAGGCTGTGTGTGGCAAAAGTTGTTATTTCCATAGCAAAAAGCAGTGCGAAGCACTTATGCTTTATTATCAGGGTTTTACTCTGTTTTTACAACCGTCAACACTGGACTTTCTACCCCTGTTATGTTAGGATTCTAGAGCCCCAAACGGCTGTGCCGTTTGCCAGTTTTGCAAACCAAGGAGCGGCTTTGCCGACTTGACTGTTTGTAAAACTGAGAGGAATAACCGAACAGAGAGTGAAGCAAAAGACTTAAGTTTAAGTCCTTTTGCGAAAGGCGACCATCGGTTATGACGAGGCCCCATCGTCTAACGGTTAGGACATCAGATTCTCAATCTGGTAATAGGAGTTC
>CAYGHF010000022.1:5146-8962 GCA_964349795.1 uncultured Saccharimonas sp. (SeqCode)
GGCCCCATCGTCTAACGGTTAGGACATCAGATTCTCAATCTGGTAATAGGAGTTCAATTCTCCTTGGGGTCACCAATATTGACAAATGAATATTAATATTCTACGATATTTATCTAATGATAGAAGTTGGTGAACCAGTAGATAATCCCTGCGAAGCTTTGAGAGCGGCCCTGCTTGATGAAACCGTGCAAGCGGTTTTGGGTATTACTAGAAGACAGCACCCTGAGGATCGTCAGTTTGAGGATGAGGCTTTGGCAGCTGTTGAAGACCCATCGACAGCCACTATTTACCTCATGAATATATTGCACATGACTAAGGTGTATAAATTGAACAGGGAACGGTTTAAAGCACGTCATGGTTCTGCCTATGATCGTACGGCTAAGTTAGTGGATTGTGTGCTGCCAAGCATGCTTGAAGTCATAGAAGAACCGCATTCATCCGACAGCTTGTCAGAAGTTTTTATGCAACGCCTGAACCCAGAAGAACTGGCCAAACTAGCTGAGAATGATAAAAGTTTATATGGTGATGCAAAGACGGAGGCGGTATATCAAGCTTTGGGTGTACCGACCGACAGACGCTTCCCCATAACTGGCTTAAGCTGGCTAGATACTTATCGAAGAGTAGAAGACATGATAGAAAATGGTCAGATTTACGTAGGGACAAGGCATGGCATATTTGATGCTCACCTTTTGTTTGGTGGTGACCTTACGGGCACTGTTCATATGAATAGCAATGTTATTGGTATAGGTGAATACGAACAACCATTTGCGGAAAAGCTGGTTCGGGCTCATGCCTTGATGGCGAAGGCTGTAAGACACGCCAGACCGGCTTTCATGGCCTATGAAGAGGAGGTTGGTCCAGACGAAGTAAGGCGGTTCGCAAGATCAATGGATTATCAAGCCAAGGAAAACAGTAACGAACATTTAGCAACACAGGGCACGGTTTATGAGGGTTCTCTTACCCTTGTCCAGTCTCTAACGACACTAGGAGCACTAAAGCAGCCAGGCTATGAAGATCCTGACGGTCTGGTAGAAGCTATTATCGAACAAGGTGTTATGGAGCGGTTTGCGCGAACTATGCCATACTCGGCCATAATAGGACCAGTGTCTATAAGAGGCTTAGTTTGGTTAGATGCACTGCAAGTGGATAATGGAACGGTATCGCTTACCCGCGAGCTGGAGACAGCCTTTGCAGAAGCGAGGCGTATAACTAGAGACCATGAATTGCTAGGTGCTGATGTGAGGGGTATGGGCGACAACGACTATCAGCACAAGTTCTTATCACATTCTGGTTGCCCCGCAGCCTATGATCAGCCGGATGGGACTAACGCAGTAGCCCAAATGGCCGGTCTTTTTAAGCGAGCATATCAACGAGTTTGAGGTTCTTCCTGCTCTTTATAAATTACATTGGAATCGATATAACGAAAACCTAGCTCGCACAGCTGCTCATCAATAAATTCCAGATTTTCTATCTGTTGGTTCCAACCACGAGACGGTGAGATCACCATAAAATTTTAGTTATTTATTCTAGCAGTTGGTAGCTCATGCCAGTTAGAAACGTAGCGGGGGCTACGCAGGCGGTGTTTTGGCTGCCAGTTGTTACCTAGATCTTCGCTAGCGGTGCGGATAGTTCGCTTGCCCCAGCGATGATTGACATTGTCTATGGCTTGCATGCGAGCGGTGGAACGGTCAAAACTATGTGGTTCTACAAAACCCAGTAAATCCGTTTGTAGTTGCCCGGCGGGTACAAAATCGTATAAAAATACACCAGCACGATGGTATAGTTGGCTACCTTGGAACATGTCTGTAAATAGATCTTGGATGGCGCCAAGTACAAGCCCAGTGTCAGCAGTTGGCGTCGAGAAAGCCACTTCTCTACTCCAAGTTTTGTAGCCCGGTTTGAAACGACTGGTTGTTAGGAATAGGCCGGCTTTTTTAGTTAGTTGACCCTCATGTCTCAGTCGGTAACAAGCCTGAGACGTAAAGCTAGCAAGTGCTGCCTCTATGACGTGGGCGGCGGATGTATCTTCACCAAAAGTTCTAGTACGTGAAATGCTCTTTTGGGGTTTCCCCTGCCGCTCTAGCGGATAACACGATGTGCCGTTTAGCTCCGCCACCATTTGACGGCCACGGATGCCAAATAACTGTTGAGCGTGCGTTGGTGTGACATTTGCTAGATCCAGTACTGTATGGGCACCTTCAGCTTTCCAGCGTGGTGCGCCTCGCCATCCAACGCCCCACACATCACCAACCGGAGTGGCCGATAAGATTTGATCATAATTTTGCTGGAGTGTGGCAATCCCTCCAGTTTCTAGATGCTTCTTAGCGTATTCTGCCCCAAGTTTGGCTAGAGTTTTGGTGGGTGCAACACCAATTGACACTGGGATACCCACCCAGTCTAAAATCTTTTGCCGTACTACTTGTCCCCACTGTTCATAATCTTTAATGCCAAGTTGGCTAAGGTCTAGGAACGACTCGTCTACTGAGTACACCTCGATGCGTGGCGTTATGCTGGTCAGTAGCATGGTGATGCGCTTGCTGATGTCACCGTACAGTTCAAAATTTGCCGAAAACTTGACTACCTTGTGTCGTTCAAAAATGTCGCGGTACTTAAAAGCCGGCGCTGCCATCGGTATCCCCAGAGCCTTGGCCTCATTGCTTCGAGCCACCACACAACCGTCGTTACTGGATAGTACGACCACAGGCTTGCCTTCCAGATCTGGACGAAAAATCTTCTCGCAGCTAACGAAGAAGTTATTACAGTCTATAAGTGCAAAGATAGTCTTGCTCATGACCGCGATTGGTAGGGGTGGATGACGGTCGTTACTACACCCCAGTGCTCCGTACCTTTTGGCAGCCCAGCGGGAGTGCTGATAACAAACGACTCGCCCTCCCACCAGACAATCAAATCGTTTGTGTGGGCGGAGATTACTCTGTCTACTAGGGCTATGTCACCATCAAAAATGCCAACTTCTTGCCAGTCATTACCTGATATGCGCATAAAGTAGGTACCTGCTGGATGCTGCACGAGCAACTTATTGAGGTCTAATGTGTCTAGACTGCTATCTAGGGCTGGGTTTGGGAACCCCACATGGGCAGATACGCCGTCCAGCTGATCGCTGGTAACTTGCGGGCCTATCATACGGCGGTCTTTATGTTTACTAGGGTCCATTGGTCGTCTTCTAGCCGCAAGCGGAATATTTGCTGACCGTCCGTCAAGTCGAACAGTCGTATTAGGTGCTGCCCTTTTTGGATCAAGTACTGCAGGCCAGCGTCTACGAATGAGTAGCGTTGGTTCTGTACAGTTATGGTGCGAGGTACTCCCTTTACCCCACGGCGGTTTATGAATTGATAAGCGTTTATCTCGATTTCTTGATTCGTGTTAGTCATGTCAAACTCCTTGTTTAAAAAATCACAAAAAATTCGCCGCGGCGAATGAACGGATTTGATGTATGTAGCTGCTTGCTGAATGTACGTGACCGTTCAATGTACCTTCATGGGCAAGAAACTGAATTGTGATTTTTTGGGTTTGCAGTGACCGTGGTATGCTCTCCCGAAGTTTGAATAAAGTCTGTCAGTAAATGGCCCAAAAGACTCATACCCACATGACTGATCTTATTTTGCCCCTAGCACAAGCATTTTGCAATAGTTTTATGATGTATTTTAGACTTTTATCTTGCTGAGGTACGATACTAGTTCTTTGGGGGTGATGTCGGCTTTTATGATGTAGCCATCGGCGAATTTCTCAGTTGCGGCACGGCCTTCTTCGCCTTGGTCTAGGTTGGTAGCTAGGATAATTTTGCCATGAAATTTAGGG
>CAYGHF010000023.1:0-8730 GCA_964349795.1 uncultured Saccharimonas sp. (SeqCode)
GTTCAGACGATGATTGTTCTGTAGTATTTTTTCATCTATTTCCTCGATCTCTACTGTCGCTAGATTTGCTAGCTCTAGCTCTGTGCCCGAAGCCAATTCCTCGGCTTGGTTGCGTGCCTCTATAAGTGAATTGGATTCATCAAAAAGTTTGATGATGTCTTCGAGTTGTTTTTGGCGTCGAGCCAGTTTTGGGTAATCTTTTGAGCCAAAGATAGCAGAATCCTGCAATCTTGTTTGCAAGCTATCTAGTTCTTGACGAAATTGTGCTTCTTTTTGGTCCATGTAGTCCTTAGTTATTCTCAGTATAAAGAAAAACACCACTCCGGTACAGGAATGGTGCCCTAATGTGTCTTAAAAATTATCTCTTGCCGGGTTTTAACGACCCGATTTTTTGGGTTTCGTCTATTTTAGGGGCTTTAACTCGGGTTTTGCTAGCAGCTTTTTTCATGCCTTCGGCGCGCTTCTTGGCTGCTTCTTGGCGAGCCTTGAACTTGTCGACGCGTCCTTCAATATCGACTAGTTTTTCCTGACCGGTAAAGAACGGGTGACTAGCACTAGATATATGCACCTTTACAAGAGGGTATTCGTTGCCATCTTCCCATTTGATTTTGTCTTCAGTAGGTGCGGTTGAGCGTGTCAAAAAAGACCAGTCATTGTTCAGGTCTTGGAATACTACTGGGCGATATGTGTCGGGATGTATAGCTTTTTTCATAACTTGGACAAGTATACACATCTGTTGACCTCTGGTCAACCCCGTGGCCTTGACCAAGTGGTTGAGAAACTGGTCACTTTGGTGGTCTAGGCGAAAGCTCACCACAGCGACAAGCCTTCTTGCATCAGATGACCGTATCTGTTAATATGAGTGGGTAATTCATTAAGCAATTCGGGAGCATATCCTCCTTAGCATTATCCGTGCAGGAACGCTAGGGTACCCGAGTGAAGGTAAAGGAGATAAAACATAATGTCAGCAAACGTTGCAGACCCCGTTAAAAACGAACAACAAGAAACTGAAGTCGTAAAAACAAAAGCAGTAGCCCAGAAGAATAACGTTTCCGGCGGTGTAGACATTAAACAATTGCTTGAAGCTGGCGCTCACTTTGGTCACAAGACCAGCCGTTGGCATCCAAAGATGGCACCCTACATCCACAGTAAGCGTGATGGAAGCCATATCATTGATCTCACTAAAACTGTCGCAAAACTTGACGCGGCACTTGGTTTTTTGGAGCAGACTGCAGCTGAAGGCAAACAGATTTTGCTAGTTGGGACAAAAAAACAGGCTCAGGCCATAGTCAAGAAAGCAGCTGTAGAAACTAGCATGCCATATGTAACCGAGCGTTGGCTTGGCGGTATGATGACAAACCGTAACACCATTGGCGGTCGTGTTAAGTATCTCAAAGACCTCGAAGCCCGAATGGAAAATGGTCAATTGGCAGCCAAGTACAACAAGCTTGAGGTACAGCGCTACCAAGAAGAGATCGACGAAATGAATATCCTTTATGGTGGCATCAAAGAGATGGCAGCCAAAGTTGGCGCAGTATTTATCATTGACATCCTGCACGATAACAATGCTGTTAAGGAAGCCATAAAGTTGGGGATCCCAGTAGTTGGCCTGACTGATACAAACACTGATCCGACTGCTATTACCTATCCAGTACCTTGCAACGATGACGCCATAAAGACGATTCAATTGATCACCGACTATGTACAAAAAGCGATTGAAGCAGGCAAAGCCAAGCATGCCAAGAAAGCTGGAGCTGACAAGACAGACAAGGAGGAGAAATAATCATGGCGGTTGATATCGCATCCGTAAAAAGATTGAAAGAACTAACTGGCGTTGGTTTGACCGACGCAAAAGCTGCCCTTGAAGAAGCCAAAGGTGATTTTGACAAAGCTCTTGAAGCAATGCGTAAAAAAGGCATGACAAAGGCAGAGAAACGTGGTGAGCGCGAAGCTCGTGCGGGACTGATTGGTAATTACAATCATGACGGTCGGATTGGCGTGCTTGTCGAGATAAACTGCGAGACAGACTTTGTAGCGCGCAACGAAATATTTACAAATCTGGTCAAGGACGTAGCCATGCATATTGCTGCCAGCAGCCCTGAGTTTGTCAGTGCTGATTACATTCCAGAAGATATCAAGGCTGCCAAAAAAACAGAGTTTGTAGAAAAAGCCAAAAGTGAAGGCAAGCCGGACAATATGGTAGAAAATATCGTAGCAGGCATGCTAAAGAAACATTTTGCTGAACGCTGCTTGCTCGATCAGCCGTTTGTTAAAAATCCGGATATCACCGTTGGTGAATATGTTAAAGAGCACAATGCAAAGCTAGGCGAGAACATTGTCGTGCGTCGCTTTTCTAGAATGGCACTCGGCGAAGTTCAGTAGTACACTGTATCTATGAATCCAAGCCAAGTATTAGAATCAACAAAAACCAAGTTACAGGCGGCATTAGCGCATTTTAGCGACGAACTGAAAAAGCTTCGCACTGGCCGCGCTCATCCGAGTATGCTTGACGGGGTTATGGTGGAAGCTTACGGGACGCAGATGCCCCTCAACCAAGCAGCTACCATAACAACGCCAGAGCCTCAGCTTATACAGATAAGCCCATTCGATCCAAATAACATTGCCAACATTGCCAGTGCAATTCGCGATAATCAAAGTCTGGGACTTAACCCAAGTGATGACGGCCGAGTTGTCCGTGTACCAATCCCGCCGCTTACCGAGGAACGCCGCCGCGAAATTACTAAACAGGCCAGCGCAAAATTAGAAGATTGCATGATTGCCATGCGCTCGATCAGACATGATTCATTGGACGAAGTCGATAAAATAAAAAAAGATAAATCAATTGGTGAAGATGACGCCAAACGATTAGTTACTCAAATTGAAGAGGCTATGAACAAAGCGAAGGTAGAAGCTGAAAGTTTTGCCAAAGCAAAAGAACAAGAAATAATGACCGTTTAACGTTATAATTGAACGATATGTCTAAAGTAGCATCAGTACTGCCCGTACACCTTGGCCTGATATTAGATGGTAATCGACGTTGGGCAAAAGCCAAAGGATTACCCAGTCTAGAAGGTCACAGGCAGGGTTATGATAATCTCAAAGATATTGCCAAAGTTGCCATAGAATCTGGCGTCAAGTACGTTTCAGCTTATATTTTTTCTACCGATAATTGGAACCGAACGCCAAAAGAGGTTAAGTACCTGATGGAGCTCGCTTACAAAATGTTGACACGGGACGTAGCAGAGCTCAACGAAGAGAACATCAGAGTTTTATGGCTGGGCAGTCCAGAACGGGTAAGTAAAAAACTTCTGGGAGCCATCAGATCAGCCGAGGAAAGTACAAAGTCAAACACCAGCGGCACACTTTGCATTTGCTTTAACTACGGTGGTATTCAGGAGCTGGTTGATGCTACGAAGCAAATTGTTGCCAGCAAAGTGGATCAACAGAACGTAACCCAGAAATTACTTCAAGCAAATCTTTATAAGCCTGATGTCCCTGAAATTGATTTGTTGATTCGTACTTCAGGCGAACAGCGAATTAGTGGTTTTATGTTGTATCGGGCTGCCTACGCCGAACTGTTATTTGTCGATACTTTTTGGCCAGATTTCTCAAGAGAGCATTTGATGAGCGCACTTGAAGAATATAAAAGTAGACAGCGAAGGTTCGGGGCTTAGATGGCAGTCTTTCTTCTAATTATGGGCTTGGTTTTATTTGTGGGTTTAGTTGTGGTTCATGAGTTTGGGCACTTTATTGCCGCAAAACGTAGTGGAGTAGAGGTTGAAGAGTTTGGCATTGGTTTTCCACCTCGAGCAAAAATTTTATCCAAAAAGAACGGCACAATTTTTACTCTTAATTGGCTGCCATTAGGTGGTTTTGTGAAGTTAAAAGGGGAGCATGACTCTGATACTACCTCTGGTAGCTTTGGTGCTGCCAGTCTTGCTAACAAGGTCAAGATTATGCTGGCTGGTGTTGGTATGAACCTAGCCACAGCATTTGTTTTGTTTACTTTATTGGCACTTCTTGGCATGCCAAAACTGATCGATGACCAGTTCACGGTTGCCGGCGATACTAAAGTTTCTAAGCAACAAATCATGGTTGGATATGTAGAGGCAGATTCGCCGGCGCAAAAAGCTGGTCTTAAACTTGAGGATACTTTGGTTGGTTACTTTGACCCCCAAAATCCTGTGGATGAGTTGGCTGCTGATGGTTTGCCGTCAACAATACCATTTGAGCAAGTTGATAGTTTGCAGAAAATCACGCCCAATTTTGCAGGACGCGATCTAGGGCTCAAGATTCAGACGAAGCAGGGCGAGACAAAAAGCCTGACTATACGGCTTCGTTCCATGGCAGAGGTAGAGGCAAGTAAAAAAACAAGTGAACCAAAAGGTTATTTGGGTCTTGCGCCAACTCAGTACACAACGCGACGTTCAACTTGGTCAGCGCCTATTGTTGCCGTGGGCGTGATTAAGCAATTTACAGAATTAACACTCAAGGGTATAGGCTCGGCGGTGGCAAACTTATTCCGTGGCAATACGACTGCCGCTTCATCTCAAGTATCTGGTCCAGTTGGCATATTTGTGTTGCTCCAAAATGGTAGCTTATTAGGCTATGAGTTTATCTTGATGATAGTAGCCGTCATATCTTTAACCCTAGCTATCATGAATGCCTTGCCCATTCCAGCTCTCGACGGCGGGCGATTATTTGTGACATTACTTTATAGGGCAATCAGAAAACCACTAAAAAAGACCACAGAAGAGCGAATACACGGCACGGGCTTTGCTTTGCTGATGGTTTTGTTTGTATTGATTACCATTGTTGACGTAAGACGGAACTTTTAATATGAGTGAAACTGTAGTTGAGAAAAATAACTACAAAGTAATACCTTGGGGTCCAGTTGCTGCCGTTATAGTAACAACTCTAACTTATGCAATGTCGCAGATAATGGCGGGGATGTTGCTGTGGATTTACCCTATATATAAGGGTTGGGACGAAAAAACTGCCACCTCGTGGTTAGCTAGTTCACCATATATTCAATTTGTATTTGTGCTTGTAGTTGAGGTAATAGCGTTATGGTTTTTGTGGATGTTTCTAAAAGGACGGCTCGCTCGACCGAGCCAGTTGGGTTTGAGGGCGCCGAGGACTAGAGATGTTGGCTACGCCCTGACCGGTTTTGTTGCATATTTTTCTTTGTACCTAGTTCTCTTAACAGTTATGCAGAAGCTCATACCCAGCCTAAATACAGATCAGAAACAGGAGCTGGGCTTTGCTACCGACACTGGTGGTGTGGCACTCGTTGCAGTTTTTATTAGTCTAGTTATTTTGCCCCCAATTGTTGAAGAAATAATGACTAGAGGTTTTCTGTATTCTGGTTTGCGCAGTAAATTACCCAAAGTAGTTGCGGCAATCATCACTAGTATCTTATTTGCCGTAGCACACTTGCAGTTTGGTAGTGGTAATTCATTGCTGTGGGTCGCGGCGATCGATACATTTATATTGTCCATGGTTTTGGTGTATCTACGTGACAAGACCGATAGTTTATGGTCACCATTTATGCTGCATGGTCTAAAGAACACGATTGCATTCGTCAGCATATTCGTACTTCATCTGTCTTAAACACAAAATATGCTAGAATATCGTCAGATGAATCAACTGATAAATCTCCCATACATCTACATTCCGGCCAATCGGTCGTAGTTTTCTTTTGCTTTTACATTTATTGAATTTTTAGGGAGAATATCATTATGAAACGATCGCAGTTATTTACAAAAACACGCAAACAGGTTCCTGCAGACGAAACTGCAAAAAACGCGCAACTTCTAATCCAAGCAGGATTTGTCCATAAAGAAATGGCCGGTGTTTATGCCTTTTTGCCGCTGGGACTTCGAGTAGTCGAAAATATAAAACAAATTGTGCGTGAAGAGATGGATGCTGTTCACGGTCAAGAGTTAATCATGACTAACTTGCAGGCACGTTCTAAGTGGGAGGTTACTGGGCGTTGGGACGACGCTGCCGTTGACATATGGTTTAAGACCAAGCTTAAAGATGATTCAGAGGTTGGGCTGGCTTGGTCTCACGAAGAGCCAATTATTGAGATGTTGAAACAACATGTCGGCAGTTACAAGGATTTTCCGATTAGTGTCTATCAGTTCCAAACAAAGTTGCGTAATGAACTACGAGCCAAAAGTGGCATTATGCGTGGGCGAGAGTTTGTTATGAAGGACATGTATTCCATCAGCACGAACTCCAAAGATCACGATGCCTATTACAACTCAGTTATTGAGGCATATAAAAAGGTATATGAAAGACTCGGCATCGGTGAAGACACCTACGTGACATTCGCAAGTGGCGGAGCATTTACCGAGTTTAGCCATGAATTCCAAACAGTTTGTGATGCTGGTGAGGACAAAATATATCTTCACAAGGCAAAAAATATTGCCATCAACGAAGAAGTTATGGATGACAAGAATCTGCGCAAGCTTGGTATAAAACGGGACGAGCTTGAAGAGGTCAGTAGCAGTGAAGTTGGCAATATATTTAATTTTGGCACTGACAAAAGTAAGCAAACGGGCTTTAGTTTTACAGATGAAAGTGGCGATAAACAATTTGCCTATCTGGGTTCATACGGAATTGGTATTACGCGTGTTATGGGCGTCATCGCTGAAAAGTTTAGTGACGATAAAGGACTAGTTTGGCCTGAAAATATCGCTCCAGCTACGGTATATTTGGCAAGACTAGGAGAGGAAAAGGACGTAGTTGAAGGAGCAGACGTGCTTTATACCGAGCTGACCAAAGCGGGAGTTGAAGTTATATATGACGACCGTGATGAGCGAGCCGGAGCCAAGTTTGGTGACGCTGATCTCATGGGTATACCTTATAGAGTAGTTGTAAGCGCAAAGACGCTGGCAACCAACAAATATGAACTTAAGAAGCGAACGGAAATAGATGCCAAAATGGTATCCAAAGAAGAGTTGATAAAAAAGTTGGTCGACTAGGCAGTGCCTGATATAATCGAGGCATTCTGTGGGGCCAATACAATTCAGGAAGTAATAGTAGGATAGGAAAGTCTAGTTATGAAAAAACAATTTCATCTGACAAAAGAGGGTGTAACGGAGCTAAAAACCGAGCATGATGAGTTAGTGTCTCAGAGAGGACCAATAGCTCAGCGAATCAAAGATGCTCGAGAATTTGGCGATCTAGCAGAAAACGCCGAATACAGTTCTGCGCGCCAAGAACAAGAAAAGGTCGAAAGCCGAATTGCTGAGATTGAACATATTTTGCAAAACGTTGATGTTATCACTAAACCAAAGGGTGATAGTAAAGTCCAACTTGGTTCAACAGTCAAACTTAAGGGCGAGACTGGCACAAAAGAGTTTCAAGTTGTTGGTACGGTTGAAGCGGACCCACTGAATGGTAAAATTTCAGATGAATCACCGATTGGCAAAGCGCTCATGGGCAAAAAATTTGGCGAAGAAGTAGAGATCAAAACTCCAGCTGAAAACGCCACCTACAAAATTGCTGAAATTTGCTAGTAATTTTACCCTAGAACACATTAGATAAAACCTGTACCCTATAATTATGCAGTGGTTAAACACAATCGCAGATGAGCTTATAAAGCGTCAGCCAAACGGTGAAATACTTGTTGAATCCGGTGCTTCGCCGTCGGGGACATATCACCTTGGTCATATGCGTGAACTAGTGACAAGTGATGCGATTATCCTAGAGTTACGACGACGTGGTCGCGAAGCTCGTCATGTTCAGTTTGTAGACGATCTGGATGCACTAAGAAAGATACCGGTAAATATTTCCGCTGATTATGAAAAATATCTAGGAACACCACTTTGTGATGTGCCAGCGCCGGATGGAGGTGGTCGTTCTTATGCTGATTTCTTCTTGCAAGGTTTGATTGACGCCTGTGCGGTACTTGGTATCGACGTTGAGTTTGTCAGATCGCATGAAAAGTATCGTGCTGGTTATTTTGTGCCAGCCATTGAAAGGGCGCTTGAGCATATAGATGAGGCCCGCAGAGCACTTGAAACAGTTTCTGGCAGACAACTGGACGAACATTGGACGCCGATTCAGGTAATGGAGAGCGGTCGTCTAAAGAACCGAAAGTATCTGGGAATAAATAAAGCCAGCAAAACAGTTGATTATCAAGACTCGGAAGGTGAAAGCCGTACTGTTAGTTATGCTGCTGGCGAGGTAAAACTTGATTGGCGTCTAGATTGGCCAGCACGTTGGTGGCAGATGAAAGTGGTCTGCGAACCTTTTGGCAGAGATCACGCTACAAAAGGTGGGTCTTACGATACGGGCGTGCAACTTATGAAAGATGTGTTTAATGCAGAAGCTCCTATGCCTGTGCCTTACGACTTTATCAATATGGCTGGCGATACCAAAAAAATGAGTGCCAGCAAGGGTACTGGCTTGGATGCTCTGGAAGCATCTAGCATTATGCCACCAGAGGTAATGAGGTATTTTATTCTTCGCGCTGCGCCAAGCAAAAGATTATATTTTGATCCTGTTGACGGTGTCACTCAACTAATGGATGAGTTTGCTGCGCTTTATGCCAAGACCGACAAGACCGAATCCGAAGAGCAGCTAATTTACGTTTGTACGCATGGGCAGAAGCAGCAGACTGTCAGCCGAGTGCCGTTTTCGCACCTTGTCGCCAGCTATCAGGCTTCGCTAAGAGATGCCGATAAGACTTTGGATGTGATTAAGCGAACCGAGCAC
>CAYGHF010000024.1:0-8710 GCA_964349795.1 uncultured Saccharimonas sp. (SeqCode)
GCGCAGTTGGCTAGCGCACCGCGTTTGGGACGCGGGGGTCGGAGGTTCGAGTCCTCTCACCCCGACCAAAGAAAGAGTCGTCCATTTGGACGGCTTTTTCTTTGGTCTTGGATTGGAGGACGAAAACCTCAGCTGTAACATGCATGAAGATACAATGTTGAATGCGCTACGTAGCAGAACTGCTAGACTGTTGCTCTATCACGAAAGAGCCACGGGTTTTCACGGATATACTTCTCATGTCGTGCTTGTTCTTCTCGTTTCTTCTCAAGTCGTTCTGCTAACTTAAGATTAAGCGTTTCGCTTTGTAGCTGTGACGGGGCAATAGTCAATCCGTACCGAACAGCGATTAAACCTACGGCTTTTTCTCTTGCTTCATCTTCGAGTAAGCGATATTCGGCTTCCTCACCAATCCAAGTAGGTCTGTCAGCTTCATCGTCTACCCTTAATTCATCAACAGATTTCTCAATACCGTTACGGACAGCGTCTGTGATTTCATCTTGTTCAACACCAACATAGCTCATTACCTGTGGGCTTGCTGTGATTAGCCAGTCTGGTCCGTAGCCACCAGAATTATGCCTACGACGACTTGCTTCACCACGTATTGCTGACCAAACATTAGATGTGATTTGACCTGTAAACAAATTACGCAATCTCGTTTTTAGTTCGTATTCATTAACCTCTGCCACGGCTTGTGGTGCAATATCTAAGCTTATTGCAGCAGCAAGGACATCATCAGGGTTAGGGCCCTTTGCATAAGATTTAACTTCACGACCCTCGTATAGTGCAGCTAGTAATCCGCTTACAGCAGCTTCGCCGTACGCAATGAATGGAACAAAACCCGTATAGTCTTTAATGTCACGCTCGTGGCGCATAACTGTATCGTGCTGACTATATGGAGCGTGGGGTGTATCGTTTATTGCACGTACTTCATCAGTAGTAGCAGCAAGGCGGAGATTGCTAAGCCATTGCACAACACCAATGTCGTATGGTTCGGACCAGTTGCCATTGTATTGCCAGCGATTTTCAAAAGAGGAAGAACCACCACCAGAGTAACCACTCATGCGAGACATTGGCAACTCAAGTCTAACGCCAGAAAAAGTATCAAAACCTGTCTCTTGTTCTTGCCTCCGACGAACCTTTATATCACCAGCAGACAACCCAAGCCTAACTCGGTTCATAGTGGAGCCAACTACTCCAATCGGGATAGATTTCTGGCGCATTTGGTCACGCATTGGGGCTAGGCGTGAAGCTACGCCATCACCAATACGTTGTCCCGAATGATAAGTATTAAGAATAGCAGCAAGGTATTCGCTTGGGTCTGTATCTTCACCCACTGAATCGTGTATTTGCTCTAGCAAGGCTACGCCGTGTTCATGAGCTGCACGTCTTGCACTATCTGTCGTTGATTTAGCCTCCCTAAGTTCGGCCTCTACTGTTTGTTGATGCTCTCGTGCTACACGATAGCTCCCAGATCTGCTTAATAACTCTGCTTCACCAGCTTGAAATAAATCTAATGGTCCTTGTCCAGCAACTTCACTCATCAGCACTCCTTTCCATGAATTATATACCTCTGTTGAGGTGTTGCAAGCACTAGTGTATTGGGTTTATACACTATGTTCAGTATTTGAACCGTTCTTGATTTTGGATTACAAGCATTTCTAAGCTCATCTAAGATGCTCTTAGCTTCTTCTGGGTATTCCAGATTATTCAACAGTTCGTGTAGGGTATGTTCGACCCAGCCCGACCATTTGAAATAGACTGGTGTTTGCCGGTCGTTGTCAGGTATGACCTATCCAATTCTTGTAACGCCGGTAATTATCAGTACTTCAAGTATAATCCACACAACTTCAACTGTAATTATCGGCTTGTCTTTGTGTTTTATACCGTAGATCAGCCAGATGACTGAGGCTATCAAATATGCCACCCACGATATGATTGACACACCTTTTTGCCCCTGCACCCAAATGGAATAGACTTGCGGTAGTGTCAGTAACGGGCCGATAACAACGGCAAAGTAAATAAGTCGGTCAATCTCTGACGTCTTCTTGCCTACTTTCTTTTTCCTTTTTATGTGTCTGTGGACGCTGTGTGTCGCCATTGACTAAATTGTATCAAAAACAGATACAAAACCCCAGTCTACCAGTTTAGGAGTGTATAATAGATAGAATGATAAAATTCGGAAAATTGGTAGGTTTGACCAGTGGTAGAAAACGGCTGCCAATGTTAGTCTGGCTTTTATTTGGAGTGTCTATTGGTGTCGTTGGGGGCTACATGGCAGCTAGGGCGCACAAAAGCACAAAAGCAAACGTTGTAGTAGTTAAGCAGACATCCACAGAAGATAAGACCTTGGGTGCAAGCTCTGTGTCATACGCTGGTGATAAAATACTACCCGTCCCCTACCTCCACCAAGAATACAGACAAAGCTGCGAGGCTGCTTCGCTTAGGATGGCTTTGAAATACAAGGGTATCGACACCACCGATATGCAGCTCTTGAAGCTTTTTGGCTATAACCCAAGACACAGAGATATGACGAAAAACGTGTGGGATGACCCCGAGCAGATGTTTGTAGGTGACGTTACTGGGGGTCAGGCTGAAGGAGAAGGGTACGGTGTTTATTCAACTGCTGTTGCAAAAATTGGCCCCCAAATTGGTCGCGAGCTGCAATCTGTAAAGGGTGTAACAGCACAAACAGTTGCAAAAGCAATATACGAGGGTAATCCCGTCATTGCGTGGGGTTATTGGAACACCGAGTCCAAGGCTGATAGCTGGAAAACTGTAGATGGCAAGACCGTGCAGGCGGTGCTAAAAGCCCACGTGCGCCTAGTGTATGGCGTACAAGGTAGTCTAGAAAACCCAACGGCGTTTTTGGTTCACGATCCTTTCACTGAAGACCGCACAAGAACACCATGGCCAACTGTCAAACTAATGGATCAATTCAAAAAGTTTGGTGCAGCCACCGATCAGATGGTTATTGTTAAATAGAAATGTCTGCTAAAGCTATTTCTGCTATCATTTAGTCCCAAAGACGCTAGTGCTATAATATTTGTAAACCATGCGACATCTAACACGAAAAGTAAAGTCCAGACTATCAGGCAAGAAATCGATTTACTTCGTGCTACTGTTTGCCTGCATAGGTGTAGCGTTGCTGCTTGTGAGTAGTGCCTCGTCACCCTCCGTGTCGTTTGAAGCAGAATCTGGTAATGTTACTAGCCCAGCCAAAATCGTATCTAACAGTTCGGCTGCCTCGGGTAGTTCCTATGTGAAGTTTGGTCCAGAGGTTACTCCACCAACGCCCACTAGCTATACACTACTTTGGTCTGACGAATTTAACGGTACGAGTCTTGACTCGTCTAAGTGGAATATTTATACCGGCACACTAGATTACGACCAAGGTTGTTACACGAACGATGCCGATAATCTTCTTATAAGTGGCGGGAATCTAGTAATTCGCACCAAGAAAGAAGCTAACTCGTGCGCCAATGCTTACATTAAGTATCCTTCACCGAATGGCAAAACGGTTGCACGTCCATATACGACAGCATATGTTCGAACTTCGCCAACCAAGTATGTTGTCAGCCCAGAAAGTGTAAGTTCCAAGATTCTTCGCGTTGAGTTCCGAGCACAACAGCCGGGCGTGCGGGGCTTATGGGCAGCTGTGTGGTCACGAAACCAATACGGTAGCAAGACGATAGGTGCCGCTGACCCTTACGGTGAATTGGATGTCATGGAGAGATGGGGTGATGAGGCGAACAATATGACTTTTTCCAATACCAGCTGGCTGGGTGGCAAAAGCTCGGATGGCAAAACTGGCTACATAACAAACCGCAAATGTCCCATACCTGCGGGTGACACGAGCCTTTTGAACAACTGCGCAAACGTGGCAACTTCAATGGTTGTCTATGCCATGGAGATTGATACCAGTAAAGTAAAACCAGAGGTGCGATACTACGCCGACGGACGTTTATTGACTACCCACAATCAAGACACGGTGCGCAACGACGGTACTTATCCATTCAACGCATCAGATTGGTCTAAGTCGTTGAAAGGTCAGTGGGATCTGAGAGTCATGACCCAAGTAGTTGATGTTGATTATCCTTATCATGCTGAGCCCGATGCCAGCTTCACAATGGCGGAGTTCAAAATCGACTACGTTCGCGTGTATAAAAAGAACTAATTACTATTTTGCGCAAAGATGACAATAATTATGATAAAGCGCCATAGTTGTATGTAGCCATTAGCTTTATGCTATAATCCATATCATAGATTGAAGTCAAAGGATAAATTTATGACAAAAAAAACAACCAAAAAAAGAAAAACAACCAAAAAATTTGGTTCGACGCGTAAGTTAATTTCCAATTCAAAATTCGTGCTGTTTGTTTTGGCCTTCGCGGTGATAGGTGCAGCGTATGTCTTTTTCACAAGGGCAGCAACTACTGGTGGTTCTGTGACGGTAACGCCCACAGCTGATACTTATGTATCCTCAAGCAACAAACAATCGCATGCAACTATTAAATATGTGCGGGCGGCAAGTAGTGCTGGAGGTGTCTCTAGAAAAGCCTATTTCAAGTTTGATCTAAGCGTTCCAGCCGATGGGACAGTAACTAGCGCAAAACTTAGACTTTATGTGAGTGGCAGCAGTGACAAAGGTGGGGATTTATACAAGACCGATGTTTCTACTTGGTCAGAGAAGATTATATATGGTCAAGAACCGGCGCTATCAGGTGCGGCTTTGGCAAGTTTGGGCGCAGTCAAATCAAATACGTGGGTAGACTTTAACCTACCGGTAGCATCAATTTCCGGCACTGGTACGTATTCGTTTGCTCTTATTAGTGCTAGTACTGATACTGTCGAATATTCAACTCGAGAAACGACCCAGAAGCCCCAATTCATCGTTAATTACACCATACCTGACACGACTAGTCCGTCAGTGCCTAGCGGCTTGAAATCGAGCAATGTCACACAAACTGGTGCCAAGATAGATTGGACAGCCAGCACAGATGATCGAGGCGGTACAGTTAGCTACGAAATATTGCGAAACAATACCGTAATTAGTACGACTACTACAAACAGCTATAGCGATACCGGATTGTCAGCCAGTACAGCATACGTTTACACAGTTCGTGCTAAAGACGCGTCTGGCAATACTTCTGCAGCTAGTTCGGCGCTAAGCGTTACTACAGCTGGTGGTACAACCACAACAACGCCTCCACCATCGGATACACCTAGTGGGTACACACTACTTTGGTCTGACGAATTCAACGGTACGAGTCTGGATGCCACCAAGTGGAATGTTTACTCTGGTACATTAGATTACGACCAAGCTTGCTACCGACCGAGCAATGTCACAGTGGGCGGCGGGAATCTGGTCATTCGTACAAAGAGCGAGACTGGTCAATGTGCATCTGCTACTTCCAAATGGACCGGAACTAGTACCGCGAGACCGTACACGTCTGGATACATTCGGTCAGATGCCGTCAGTGGTGCTGGTGACAAATATACTGTAAGCCCGAGCAGCGTGACTTCCAAGGTAATCCGCATAGAGTTCAGGTCTCAAATGCCAGTAAATCTGAAAGGCTTGTGGCCCGGCTTGTGGTCTAGAAACACGCAGAGTGGAACGTATTACGGTGAATTGGATTTGATTGAACGTTTTGGTGACCCGCGCAATGCCTATAGCTTTAATATCACAACCCACATTGGCACTAGACACACTGGCGGCGACACGGGTTCAGTTTCGAACTGGACTTGCCCATCTACAGCCGTCCGAAACAACTGTGATACCAACGTAGAAACAGGTATGCAGAGTTATGCGGTTGAGGTAGACGTTCCTAAGGCTGAGCTTAGGTACTACTTGAACGACCGAATGCTAGTGCAGCACAAGTCGACTACTAGCCCAGTATTTGACTCAGCGACATGGGCAAGAGTACTAAATGACCCTTGGGATTTGAGAATCATGACCCAAGTTGTCGATCCAAATGATCCATATCACCCTGAACCTGACGCATCATTTGCTACTAGCGATCTAAAAGTTGACTACGTCCGAGTGTACTCAAAGAATTAAGATTCTTCGCCAAGTCGAGTATAATAGATAACATGTTTCAAGTAGCTCTGACCGTGGTCTTCGCGGTACTAGCGGTAGTGCTCGCCGAATGGCTCTGGCTCAAAGAGCATATCCGTAGCGAGGCAAATCGCAAACTCATTCACGTTGCTCACGGGCTGCTGATTTGTGTCTGGCCTTTCTTTGTATCGTATAAGATAGTTGCCCTGCTTGAAGTATTTTTCATTTTGTTAGTACTTGTAGATAAAAAGATGCACATCATTCATGGTGCTAGCGCAATCGCAAGGATTACGTGGGGTGAATTCCTGTATCCGGTAGGGATCATTGCCATAGCTTTGATGGAGCCAAACAAGTGGGTGTTTGTAGTCGCCGTGCTACACCTTGCGCTTGCAGATGCTGCGGCAGCGCTTATTGGTACCAGATACGGTGGGAACAACACATACCATATTTTCAGGCAGAAAAAGTCACTGGCGGGAAGTTTTGGGTTCTTTGTCGTTTCAATATTGCTAGTCTTGTTTGCGTTTTTGATGATTCCTGATGAGTCGATCAGGTCAAACTTATCAATACTTTTTTTGTTGCCACTAGCAACTACATTTGTTGAAAATATCGGTACTTTTGGGTTAGATAATCTGCTAATTCCTGTAACAGTTGTATTACTGCTGGGTTAGGACTTTTTCTTCCATGAACCATGTGCGCGCAGGGCATTTATGATGACTGTGACATCTACTAACTCTTGGATTGCCGCTCCATAAACTGGCTTGAATTTTCCGGTAGAGAAGACACCCATCAGCCCAACACTTATAAAGATACCTATGAGGATACTCTGTTTGGCTATGAAGAAAGTTCGTTTTGCCACCTCAACACCCGTGGCAACTTTGCTGATGTCATCCAACATTATAACGACATCGGCTGATTCGCTAGCTGCTGTAGAGCCCCTTGCCCCAAGTGCGATGCCAACATCCGCCGCTGTCAGCACAGGTGCGTCGTTAACACCATCACCGACAAATGCAACTGGTCTATCGGTTACTTTTTCAACAGCAAGGAGTTTATCTGCTGGCAGACAGTTGGCAGAGACATCTGTTATGCCAAGCTCATTGGCGATTGTGTCGGCGGTTGCTTGGTTATCACCAGTGACCATTAGTGTATGACGAATCCCCAGCGCCCTAAGCTTATCTAGCATTGCTGAGCTTTCAGGTCGCAGTTCATCATGAAAAACAATAATGCCGGCCAGTTTATTATCGATAGCGACAAAAGTCGCGGTTTGTTTGGGTAAAAGTGAAGTAATATTTTTAGGCAGTTCGACTTTCGCTTTTTCTAGTAGGCTTAATCGTCCCACCAGTATAGTTTTGCCATCAAGGCGTCCTTGCAGACCCAGTCCGGATAACTCCTTGACTTGCTTGGCTTTTTTGACTTTGGTGTCTGCTGCCTCGACAATCGCTTTGGCCAGAATGTGCGTAGAGCTTTGCTCTAGGGCTGTTGCCACGGCCAGCACTTCCTGACGGCTATGATTATTGAATAGTTTTACATCTTTGACTACGGGCTTGCCTTTTGTTAGTGTTCCGGTTTTGTCAAAGGCGACGGTTTTGACTGCAGCAAGTCTCTCCATAGCGGAGCCAGTTTTTATGATGATACCGTGCTTGGCGGCACGGCTCATGCCAGATATCAGTGCAATTGGTGCGCCAAGTAGCAGCGGGCAAGGTGTGGCTACCACTAAGACCTCAAGAAAGCGGATAGATTCGCCCGATATTGCCCATGCTGTTCCGGCAATTGCAAAAGATAGAACAGTGAAGGGAATACTATAACGATCAGTTAGGCGGACAAATGGTGACTGTGCCGATGCGGCTGACTTTACAAGTTTTATAATCTGTTCGTACTGACTATCTGCGGCGGTGTGCAGTGCTTTGGCTGTTACAACTCCTTCAACGTTGATTGACCCACTTAGTAATTGGTCATCAGCGTTTTTTATAACCGGCAAACTCTCGCCAGTTAGGCTGGATTCGTCAAAACTAGAACTACCTTCAACAATTACGCAATCAACCGGCACGACCTCACCAGGGTAGATGACTATTTTATCGCCCACGCTTACTTGTGAAACAGCAACGTCAAGAGTCTTATTGCCTTTTAGTTTGTGGGCTTTTTTGGGTTTACGCTTTAGGAGGGCGCTAAGTTCGGTCTTGGCACGCTCTTCGGCGTAATCTTCTAAGGCTTCACCACCCGTGAGCATCAGGACGATTATCATCCCAGCCCAGTACTCTTTCATAAGTACTGACACAACAATGGCTGTAATTGCCAGTACGTCCAAGCCGTACTTGCCACTACGTAGATCTTCCCACATTCCCCACGCCAGTGGCATTACACTGGCAATAGCGGTGACGCCAAGAATCCAATGTGCGTAGGTAGGTTGTCCGGTCAACTCTAGTACTAGCGCAACAGCTGCCGCAAACACCACTACGCCTAGTTGCTTATATCTGAGAAAGAAATGACGGGTCTTTTTTAACATGTGATTTTCCAAAATCCTTCCATCACTAAGTATAACAGAGATAATCTGCTATAATATGCCCGTTCTGGAAAGTTTTTTTTGCGGGATTCGTATATCGGCTAATATATAAGTTTTCCAAACTTAGGAGACCGGTTCGACTCCGGTATCCCGCACCA
>CAYGHF010000025.1:0-4079 GCA_964349795.1 uncultured Saccharimonas sp. (SeqCode)
TCTTTGCTTCTGTCAAAAGCTCCCTGACGACCTGCATCAACTGCTGCTGATCAGACGAGGAATCGCTTAGAGCGATTTTGCTATCTACAGGGGTAAATGCGTATTTAGCCAGGGTCTTAACCCTACCTGTGCCATGTAACTGCACCAAACGAATGTTGGTGGTACCGATGTCCAGGCCAAAGAATTCAGATACCCCACTCAATATGCTCATAATTACTCTGTATTATAGCATAAGCATTGCACAGACAAATAGTTTTATAGCAGCGGTGGTAGCGCAGTCACGTAGTCGAATGGCGTTCTGACTTGTTGCATTGGCAAACTGGGTCCAACTAACCATGATTCGGCCCCCAAGTTCACAACTTCCGATGCACAGACTCGCGGGGTTGATTGACCAGCGCCTTGGTTGTTGCAAATAATGTTGCCATTACCGCCGTTTGGCAACTCACTTGTTGTGCTGTCTGCCACTGCGCCAAATGATCTTAGCCACTCTATATTTTTAGCTACAAGTGAGCCGTTTATTGTTAGCTGTTCTTTGCACTGATCATATATATTGTTCGCCTGAGCGGGTGATCCAGAATATGGCACTCCAATGTTACTACAAGTATAAATAATACCCTTGGTACCGTTGGCAAGTGGTTGAGCTATATAGACACCGTCCAGTTGCCTAACTCCCTGCTGTATATATATGTTACCTCTGGCTACAACCTGAACTCTGGGTACTTCAGATTTGTTCTGCCAAGCATTTGACGAGTTATATGTTACGTCGGTGGCAATTATCAGGTCGCCATCGACAAACAATGTCGCCCTAGTCGTCTTTGGATTTCCTGACCGCGTACTATATATTGGGCCCGATATCAATGCTCCAGCAGAGGTGTAATAGCTGTTGTCGGAATTGACAGGTAGCGCATTTAGGTCAACTAGAAAAATTGGACCAATGTTGGCAGTGTTGGCTGGTCTGTTGTTGAAGTAGTCATATGGGCAGTGACTGATACCAGAATTGCCCAAAGTGCCTACATTGGCAAATGTTAAACCTCTAGGCACGGCGGGACTTATGGAGCGTAGTACAGCGCTGCTAAAGCCATAGCCTACTGCATTATCAACGCTACCTAGAGCAAATATTCCTAACTGAGCAGCCGAACCCTGTGTTGACGATGCACCAAGACGAAATCCGTAAACACCTGCCGAACCAACCGCAGAATCAGCACCCCAGTTGGTGCAATTAGTTGCTAATACACCGTCATTATTCCCGGCTATAATATCACCGCCATAAGTCCGAACATACGGCTTGGCAAATACCGTCCCGTTGGCAGTCGTGCCGAGGCAGTTGGCAACAACCGTACTACCCAGCATTACCCTTACTGTAAAATCACCCAAGTTAACAGCTGCGGGGGTGACATTAAAGCTGGTTAGATTTCTAGCTGTCCCGCCCGTAAAGCTAAATGTGCTTGGTGGTGACCCAAAGCCTGAAAAATAAACGGCTGTTGGGCCGAAAAATACATTTCCGCTGGGAAAAGAAGAAACAGTCACATTGGCATTATTTGGCACTGCCACAGTAGCACCGTTATTGGTGATTCTTATTGTCATAGGGCTGGTCTCGCGAACCCCTATAGATGTTGGTGTTATTAACGTACAGCTGAACGACCCAGCACCAGTGGCAGTGCAGGAACTGATAAAATTATCATAATTGGCATCATTTGCTCGGTATGCGGCGTTTGAACTGGTTGCTCCAGAGCCATTTATATCTTGCCCCAGCTTAATGCCGAAGCCACCAATTGGAAGAGTAACGTTAAACACCCAAGTGTCGCCATTTCTGTAAGTTGTCCCGACTGATCTAAAACTGGGTGTGCCTAGATTGTTGGTTATCCTAACCAAATAGCCATCGCTATTCCTCCAAACCCGAGTACCCTGATTTCTCATGGTCACTGTAATATTTTGGTTAGCGCCGTTAGGGAAAGATGTATAGGTACAAGTTCCCTGATTTTTGGTATAGCGCATAGTGAAGTAGTTGTTAGCCGCAAAACCGCCAGTCCACGTATTGTAAGCATCTATATGATTGTAATAGCCACCTGTGAAGTAGCCTTCACCGTCTTTATTCATCTGGTCGCTAATGTCCACTTGCCCATTAGTGCCCGGGCTACGATACCAACTGGTGTAGCCATTTTGCCCACAATTGCCATTTATGGCACCTATCTGAAGGCATTGGTCAGACCTGAAAAGAAAGCCAGCGCCACGTTGGTTTGGCAGAACACTCGGGGTGCAGGTTTGTGTTCCATTACCATAGCCGACTGGTGGCGTGGACATGCCTACACACCACATCATACGGTCACCATTTTGACCGCCGACTATCAGACGTCCAGAATCGTCTATAAAACTACCTCTTGTAACGTTCTCACTTGGGTTTGAGTTACAGTGAGCAATTGGTGGCGTCAGTGTTGGTGGAGTCAAAACGCAATTGTATGATCCCGGAACCGTGCCACCAAAAGCAGGCTCGTTAACGCCTAACTCCATGCGAGTTGGTGCAACTGTACGTGTACCACCAGTTTTGACTAATTGCCTAAAAACTCCCTGATTAAAATATACCAAGTCACGTCTGCTCGGACTGTAGCTGGCATTAGTTGTAAGTCCGCGGGGGTCCATACTGCCACCATAATCACCATCACACTGCAGAGTAGAAAGGTACAATGGCGCTGTATTACGGCTATTGAAACCATTTAGGTCTAAGTGAATCAGCCTGTAATCATACCCCCCTAATGTACGTGTAGCGGTGTTACCTCCATCTCTTGTGCAAGGCGCAGCGCCGGCCGCTTTGGGTGTAGTGAAATGTATTGACATCATGAGTAAGCCGGCAGTAATTGATATCAAAAATAGCTGTTTTGAAGACATTGTCCTTATATTCTTCATAGCTTAGCCCTTTCTGCCTTAACAGCTGCAAGCACAGATTTGTACTCTTCATCCCCTTTTGCAAGAGTTGTGTACATGGAAATTGCCAGATCATAATACATGCGAGCATCTGACTTTTTGTCTATGGTAACGCTGCACCTCGCCAAAGATATATAAACTCCGGCTAAAGTTTTGTCGAGTTCTAGTGCTTGTTTGTAGTTTTCGATGGCTTCGCTGCACTTATTGCCAACTCTTTGCAGGTCAGCCACAGTTATGTAGTGTTGGACTTTTTGCTCTTTGGTATAGCTGGACATATCTTGTGCTAACTGCTTTTCTAGAAAGGCTTGCTTTTGTTTTTCAGTTCCTAGCTGAATTTGACCGTTGGATGTATCTTTGTCGCCCGAGTTTGGACCAAAATAACGCCACCAAGCTAGCCCTGCCAGCACTACAACCGCTATCGAAGCAACTATAAATAAGATGCGACGCTTGCCCCACCGCTTTACAGATATTGCCGGACCCGCTTTTAACCCAGAACTCTTCATATTGGTTAAGGTTACTATACCAAAAACGCCTGCGTTAGGCTACAGGCTACGCGTGTATTCGGGTTAGAATACGAGCTTCAAGGCCAGAGAAATAGCCCAGCAGCTCTGGGTGGCGCTTGACCACCAAGTCTATGGACAGACCAAGCGCCTCGATGGCAGCTGCTTTTTCATCATCGTCCATGTCTTTTATAGTATCTGCAAATTGGTCGGGGTAGCTAATAGCTACATCTACAACTGATGCTACAAGTTCTGAAAAACTATCTTCTGTGTGCCCTAAATATTCCTTATATTCAGAGTCAGTAGTAATGTAGTGCGCTTCGTTGAATTTGCTATAAATTGTGTAGGCGCGCGCTGCTTGTGCCCAGTCAGCTGCCAACTGATTGTAAGCATCTGAGTCGTAAAGATATTCGAGTTCAGAAGGTGATATAAAACCACCTGACTTTATAGATACATCAGAGAGCATGCTATCAAAATCAACTGCCTCAAAGCAGTCATTTAACATAACATCGCCGTATCCCCCTTCCCACAAACTACCAACGGCATCCGGCATGCTGCCAGCTTCTACGGCCATACGCAAAGTTTCAAACAGCTTTTTGTGCTCTGGTTTGGCTAGTGTCTCAAGTTCCGAGAGAGCTGATGGCATATCCGAAACTGAAT
>CAYGHF010000025.1:4089-8668 GCA_964349795.1 uncultured Saccharimonas sp. (SeqCode)
ACCGCCGCTAGACGCACGTTGGTGCAAACCTCACCTACCAACTTTTCTTCTGATTCAGAAGCACCGCCAGCAAGTTCAAACGCGCTACTAGTAAGTGCGTGAGTGTTTTCATGAATCAGCCCAGAACGGAGCTGATCGACACTCAAGTACTCATTACGACCAAGATTCATAAAGATTTCGTGCGTGTCGGGCAGATAATATGGACCGTACTCATTTCCAATTGTGAAATGTATAGCAATGACATCTCCGTTTGCAAAGCTAGCGTGAAGTAACGGACTAGCGGCATCAATAACCTGTTGGAGCTGTTTTTTGGCTGCAGCTGGGACTTTGGCACCTTCGCTGTATTGCAGCACAACCTTCCCGTCTATAACCTGAACTTCAGCAAACTGCTCAACTTTCTTTTCTTCCCAATTGTTATTATCATCCGGTACAAAAACTTCTATATCCTTGCCCTTTATATCATCAAGTTTTATCTCTTGGTTTGGTTTGTCGTAGGCTTCAATCGCCAGATTTGCCTGCGTTTCAGGTCGCAAATTATTCGCGCGCTTAACATATTCCCTTGTCTGTCCTTCTGTATCATCAATCAACTTTGTTATTTCATCCTCAAGCGCAGTCGTCCATTCACTCGCCTCACTGGCAACATCGTCAACAGCATCCGTGGCAGCTAATTCTAGATCGTGAAGTTCTGATTCTGTCTCATAACTTCTATCTATACTCGATGCATCGTCGTCCGCAACTGTGCCCCCTTCTAGTGCTACCATTGCCTTACTTTTTGCATCGTCATCCTCAATTTGACTAATTTTTTCACGAGCTTCATCCGGTTCCATGCCACCCCAACTGGCATTATCATAAATATCTTTGACTTCAATTCTATCGATAGCCGTTAGCGTCTGCTGACGTATTTTATTGTCATTTATATGGTCTTTTGCTGTTTGCCTAGCGGCTTCGGGCTCGGTGCCACCGTAAGATACCTCATCTACTAAGTTACCAGCTTCTATAGCATCAATAGCTTTTTGAGCACTGCCTTCAAGTTTCTGATCATCAATCTTTTCATCAATCAACTTTCGGGCGGCTTCAGGATCTTCTGAGCCGTAGTCGACAGATTCCACTATCTGCTCTGCCTCGGCAGTATCAATTGCTGCTTCAACAGATGTAAATGTGGTCTTAGCTGATGGACTTAGACTATCTTTCAATTCATTGACTTCTTCTAGATCATCATCTGACGTAGCTGTTTCGAGTTCATTATTTATCTTAACTATAGTACGTACATCTTCTAGTGCCATATCTGTTGACGCACCTGACGCACTTTCTGTACCTGAAACCCCCAAGGCTTTTTCATCTCCGCTGCCAATGCTACAGCGAGCTCCTGTCATAGACACCACTGCCAGCAGCCCAGCGGCAGCTAACCGACGTAGTACAGGTGGGCGTTCACCACCGTGTGGTGGGTTTTGTAACGAAGGATCTGACGAAATGTCAGGCAGTGCTGTGCTCATATTGTTTGTGTTAGCTTTTCAGTTCTAAATTGTAGCACTTTCACTACTGTAATCAAGGTGTCAATCTGTTAGAATGCCAGCTACAGGTTTATCTATTGAAACGTTCGGCGGCGAAACCCAATCATCTTTTGAACAAAAACATGCGAGGTTCTAAACCACGCACCCCCTTGGTTTAGGCTAACTATCGACAGCCGCTGGAGCTTTGGCTATAACCGTAATTAATGCGTAGCTCTCGCCATCTTCTTCTGGTACGGCATGATGCTCTTGCTGCAAACCTAATTGTGCGAGAAGAGCTTGTTCGTCTTCCTGCGTCAAATGGTCAACACGACCCAACGCACCCGATACACTATCGCCAATCATATCCGTCAGCATAGCTTTTGATGTTTCAGCGAAACGAGCAAGTTCTGGGTGGGAGTGATCGTCATCTATCGAGTAGTAGTGACCCTCAATGTAAGTACCGTAAGGTGTCATAACCCGCGCTAATTCTCTAAGGAAACTCTCTGCAGCTTGCTTATCTAGGGCAGCACGTAGACCTTGACTCACTACCAGATCAAAGCTCGAATCTTCAAAGGGCAGCTCTTCTGCAGAGCCTTGTACGACTTTGGTATGCTCATCTGCTCTTTCTTTAGCAATAGGCAGCAGTGCTGGATTTTGGTCTACCCCAACCACGTTATCGGCAAAACCTTCCAAGATTGCCAGCGACTTCCCTGTCCCCGTGCCTATGTCCAGTGCATTGCGAAAATGGACTGGGTGGTTTTCATCTTTAACCCACGACCTTACAACATCTGCTTGGACCTTCCTAATCCGATCTGAGCTGAAGCCTTCTATAACATCGAACCAATACTTGCCATTTGAGGCTCGCTGAGCCATCAAGTTATAGCGTTCTGCTTGCGGGGTATTGCGGACAATATCAGCCATAGCGATCAACTCATCGGCTGGAATGTCTGCAGCAATACTAGCTTGCTCGGGGTTATCACCTTCAGCCCGCACCCACCCATAGGCAGTCTGCCAAATCTGGTCATCAGTGGGGTGTTCTGAGAATGTATCTAACAGCGCTTGCCTCTGCTTTGCCTGCGCTTCGTTCGATAAATCTTGTATTTCGCTAGGTGGGTTTGCTTCTGACATTTGTTTTAATTAGTCTACATAAACATTAGCATAATCTTGAATCTAAGTCAATATGGTGACACTGCTTCTCAACTTTCGTCCTTTTGGACTCATCAGCACAAATACACATTTGTGAAGTTGAAATGGGGTGAACCGTCGTTTGCAAGCCAAGGCTCACAGCGGACGGTTCACCCCAATTGGTGCGGTTCTCTTGCCAGTGCAAAGACGTTTCTCCTGTTTGTGCGAACAGAATACTTCGTCTTAGAAACCTAGGGTCTCAGGTCTCATTTTTTGTAGGGTAAAAGTTTTACCGACACGTATCCAAGCCCGTCAGGCAAGTCTATCTTCAGTTCGAAAACTTCTCGAACTGCCACATAGCTCTAGCACCGAGGCTGACGACGTTCACCACTTGGGTGTCGGATATAGGACCTACGATCGTTCTGATGCTCGCTTGCACAAAAGCGACAGACATCACTCGAACGAGAGCAACCCTCGAAAGTTTTCAGGAATTCCAGATTCCTTTGACATTCGAAAAGCGGCGACCGTAGCCTAGCATGTTGCATCATGGTTACATTCGCCAGAAGTTCTGGGGCTTCTGACTAGATACGCGAGTTGACGGACTGATGCGTATCGGAACCCATCCGTTTGGGTTGCATTTCAGCGGCTCGGCCACTGCTTGGTGCTCTTTGTTGGTTCAATTAACCCAACACCTTATGCCTGTTTAGGCAGAGTAAGAACAGATTAGATATGTGCTTACTTTGCCCAAACAGTATGTAAATGTACCTCGGAGTAACTCACAACTCGACGAAGTATCGATATATTAACATAAGCATGTCAATTTGTCAATGCGCATTATCTGTTACAATGTAGCCCATGAGTTTATCTATTGGAATTGTGGGGTTGCCAAATGTTGGCAAGAGTACCCTGTTTAACGCACTGACCGACAACAACATTTTGGCGGCTAATTATCCTTTTGCCACTATAGAGCCAAATACCGGCATTGTGCCTATCCCCGATGAGCGGTTAGTAAAACTAGCTGAACTGTACAAATCGGACAAAATTGTGCCCGCGACTGTGACTTTTGTAGACATTGCCGGACTAGTAGCAGGTGCTTCCAAAGGCGAGGGCTTGGGCAACCAATTTCTCAGCCACATTCGTAGTTGCAACGCCATAGTACAAGTAGTACGGGCGTTCGATGACAATGATGTAGTTCATGTAGATGATGAAGTTGATCCCAAAAAAGACATAGATGTCATTAACACAGAACTAGTCCTAGCCGACCTACAAACCGTGACCAACAGATTGCCCAAAGTACAGAAAGAAGTAAAAGCCAACCCAAAGCTCAAACCAGTTTTAGAAACATTGGAAAAAGTTCAAAGCCTTTTGGATAGTGGTACACCCCTATTCCATGCAGTAGATACCATAGAATACGAACATATAAATGACCTACATCTACTCACAGCTAAGCCTGTTATTTACCTATTTAACATGGACGAGGCAAGCATAGCTGATGAAACCAAAAAACAAAGCCTAAGGCAACTTGTAGCGCCTGCACAGTCATTATTTGTGTGCGCAAAACTAGAGAGCGAACTCCGAGGTTTGGATGAATCTGACCGCGAAGAACTGATGAAAAGTTACGGGGTGACTGAGTCCGGATTGGTGCAGCTCATCCATGCCGCATACAACGTCTTGGGGCTACAGAGCTATCTAACTGCTGGGCAGCAAGAGGTGCGGGCATGGACAATCAAAAAAGGCAGCACTGCACCACAAGCGGCAGGTGTTATTCATGGTGATTTTGAACGAGGTTTTATCGCCGCCCAAATAGTTGATTATAATGACTTGGTTGCAGCTGGTTCAGAAACCGCTGCCAAGTCTGCTGGCAAAATGCGTACCGAGGGCAAAGACTACATCATGAAAGCTAGTGATGTGGTCGAATTTCGATTCAATGTCTAGGCTCAGGGCTCAGGGCTCAGGGCTCAGGG
>CAYGHF010000026.1:0-8438 GCA_964349795.1 uncultured Saccharimonas sp. (SeqCode)
GTTCAATATTATATTACTATACTTATGCTTATTTGTCAATATTATTGCTTTGTAATTTGATACAATACCCTGATGAGAGTAGCAGAATGGTTAGAATCTTCAGCCGAAGTCCTGTCTGTTAATGGTGTTGCCACGGCACGGCTTGACTGTCTTGTGATGTTGGAAGATATTACTGGCAAGGATCGAAGTTGGTTATTGGCACATCCTGAGTTTGAAATCTCAAGACCGCAGCAAAAAATCTTGTCTGAGCAGATTAAACGTCGGTCAACACACGAGCCACTTGCGTATATAAGGGGCAAAACTGAGTTTTATGGTCGTGAGTTTATTGTTTCACCTGACACGCTTGAACCCAGACCAGAAAGCGAGACAATGATTGAAATGCTAAAAAATCTGACGCTTGCTGACAAAACTTGCATTGTCGATGTTGGTACAGGCAGTGGCGCATTAGCGATTACGGCAAAGCTAGAACTGTCCAAGACTTTCGTGTTTGCAACCGATATTTCTAAGCCTGCTCTCAAAATTGCCAAGCAAAATGCTCAAAAACACCAAGTCGACGTAAGTTTTTTTCAAGGCAATCTACTATCCCCTCTGCCCTCAGCCCTCAGCCCTCAGCCCTTAGTCCTAATCTGCAATCTCCCCTACGTACCAGATGGGCACACCATCAATCAAGCAGCCATGCAAGAGCCCAGTATTGCCATATTTGGCGGTCCAGATGGACTTGATCTCTATAGGCAGATGTTTGAACAAGCTGTGAATTTGCCACAAAAACCAAAGTGGATCTTGACCGAGTCACTGCCACCACAACACCCTTTACTAATGCAAATAGCCAAAGATAAAGGTTACGTACAATCCGCAGAAGACGACTTCATCCAAGTTTGGAAAAGTGGAAACCCCTGAAGCCCTCTCGTTCGAGCCTCAGCCCTCAGCCCTAATTATTGGGTGCAGCCTCAAGTTTTGCCTTGATTATGATTGTCTTGTCTCCACGTATGATAGTCAAAGTTAACTCATCACCTACGGCATGAATGCCGAGTACTGATGTCAGACTATGATTTTCGTCAATTGGCGTGTTGTTTATCTTAGAAATTATATCTTTTTCTTTTAGACCGGCTTTTTCGGCGGGGCTACCACTTATGATTGATGGCTGTGCCGTGCTGCTTGGCGCAATATAGGCACCCCGTTTGGCAGGCAAGTTGTACTGATAAGCGTAATCGTCGGTTAATGATACATAGCGGACACCCAGATATGGTCTCAGTAATTTTCCTTGCTGTAATACACTCTTGATAAGCCCTTGTAAATCATTGATCGGTATAGCAAAACCTATGTTCTGGGCCTGCCCACCGGCAACGGCTGTATTGATACCTATCACTTCACCGTTGATATTTACCAGTGGTCCGCCTGAATTGCCTTGATTTATAGCTGCATCTGTCTGAAATAAGTTCTGCAAGGTTTCACTGCCACTGCCGGTTTCACTAGCCGCCTGAACACTTCTACCAAAACCAGAAATAATCCCTGATGTCACGGTATTTTGGAACTGCCCGAGAGCATTACCAATAGCGATTACCTTGTCACCGACCTCTATCTTGCTAGAGTCTCCAAGCTTGGCAGGTTGCAGAGTTTTGCCTTTTTTGTCTTTTACTTTCAAAAATGCCACGTCTAGTGAATCACTGTCATTCGTTCGACCAATCACCTGCACGTCTGATAGTTCAGTACCATCAGATAATGTGACGCTAACGCTACTAGTCCCTTTTGGAACAACGTGACGATTTGTCACTATTACGCCATCAGGACTAATAATCACCCCCGTACCGGCACTTTGTTGTTCATAAGGTTGCGAGAAGCCATAGAAATCCTGCGCTGATGAATTGCTGGTAACATCGATCGAGACCACGCTCGGTCCAAGTGTCTTGGCGACACTACTAATCACCTGACTTTCGTTCAGGACAACCTGCTGGCTTTGTTTCGTAGTCAGTCCCGTTATTTGACTACCATTTTTGGCACCAACCCAACCGCCCAAGTAACCTCCAGACACACTCATAAGAACAAGAAAAACTATACCGAAAGCCTTGCCCTTAGTTCGTACATAATTGCTGGTATTTTTAATACTTGGAATGTTCATATGCCCCCTGTTAGTTTTATCTATATCGCTTTGTCACCCCAGTCAGAGAAGACCAAGATAACAATGATAACGGCAGCCATTATAAATAGAAACTGCCTTCTCCACAGCAGAGAAAGTCTATCAGTCTCTTCTAGATAATACAGAGCTGAGCAACCAAGCCCAATGACAGACAACAGTAGTGACGGCTGAGATACAACTCCATAAAATAGCAGCCAGTGGCTGAGCACCCACATCAACCCCGCTGCAAAGTAGCCCCAAGTGTATGCGTACAGGGTGGTGTGAGATTCATCAAAAGCAGTAAAGAAGTGCCGCGCTGACGTATAGCAAATAGCCCAAACAGATAGCACCAATCCCAAGGCGGGTGCTTCCTTCCAGGCAAGAAATAATGCCACCAGCGCGACACTTTGACCAATCATGGCCTGTAACCAAACCATCCACGACGAGGCACCCGGTTTTATAAATATCAGCCATAGTCCGTACAAAGCAGCCCACAGTATTTGCCAACTGGCGGCATCAGTATGTACCATGAAAGTTATCGTCGCTAGTCCCACAAAGAGATCAACTGCATTTGAACGGATATTTGGCACCCAATACCTTGGCCGCACCGCAAACATCCGCCACTTACTTATTACCACAAGGGTTAGCGCCAGCTGAACAAAGTTAATCCGCACCAAGATGTACAAAACAATTGGCAAAAGCACCATCAAGGCTATGTGCACAAAGTGCGAAAAGCCTGACGCTGGTTTTAGTTTAGTTGGTAATGCTCTCATTCTGCCCCAGTATTATAACAAAGTCTGCACTTCCAGAGGCTATTGCCGCGTCAGGCAAACTACTGACGCTGGTCGTCTTGAATCGTTGTTCAAGGTATCTTTTGGTGTATTTCTTTGTGCCGTTGCGCAAATCCACCAATATAGTTTTCGGATAATTCTTGGTCGGAGCATCACCAATTTGAGTCACATTATAACCGTATGACTTCAGTGTATTTGCTTTTACGGTCGCTAGTCCAGCTGTAGCTGTACCATTCAACACCATAACACTTGGGTTTTCACTGCGAATATAACCGTCCTTTAGAGTGTTGCGGACATAGTTTTGAATCTCGCTATAAACAAACGTCCCCGCCCTAGGCACGACAACCGATTGACCATTAATATTGCCAGTTGTCACAAAGTTGTTTGGCGGATCTGCCAAGCCAACAGACGTAACTTTGCTGGAACCAATTTCCTTCGATATATCGTACAGTCTTAGTATCTCGTTGACATTCATATTGGCGTTTACATGGTTACCGAAAGTAGTTATGAGTTGAGATATCTTGACTGGATTGCTGAAAGTTCCCACTGAAAACACTTTTTCCTTGAGGGCAATGATTACGCCTCGCTGTCTCTCTGTTCGGTCAAAGTCGCCCCTACTACTGGTGTATCTGGACCTAGAATAGACGAGCGCTTTGCGACCATCAAAATGTTGAACCCCCGGTTTTACATCAATTGTATAAATCTTACCGGTATCCTCAAGCCAAAGTGTGTCCCTTAGTGGCTCGGTCACATTAACGTCTATCCCACCAACGGTGTCGATTGCCTCTCTAAAGGCCTTGAAGTCGACCATGACATGATAATGAATGGGGATACCCATGGTAGCAGCTACGGTTTCTTCTACGGCTTTCAAGCCAGCATCTTCAGCCTGCCTAGAGGTTTCTGCGGTTTTCTTCTTGCCATACAGGGCTTTTCCTTTGGCAAATGCATAAACAGCATTGATTTTCGTCGTACCAACACTGCTTTTTACCCACAAATCACGCGGGATACTTAGCAGAGCTGCCTCCTTTTGGATTGGGTCTATACTGGCAACTAATATCGTGTCGGTTAGATCAGGTGCTTCGTGACCATCACCACCTCTACCCAAAAGAAGAATGTTTACTCTTCCATCACCTTCCCCCTTTAATTTAGTTGGATCAACGTTCTTCTGAAGCGAGGGAGCCCCTGATGACCCACCCTTAAATACTTTGCGCAAATTGATGTAGCCTTTTGCGAATAAGTAACCACCGATTACTGCCGTCAAGAGGATAAATATCAGTCCACCCCACAGCAAACGTTTTTTCCAACTTCGTTTCTTTTTGCCGGTTTTATCTTTCTTATCTTTCTTTTTGAAAAATCGCCTAGATTTCTTTTTTTCTGATGTGTCAGCTGCTGCCATAGTTACCTCAGGCGCACCCGGTGCTTCGACCAAGGCATCAATTCTGGGCTGCCTAGGATCAAGTTGCCCTTGCTTGTTTGAATGAAAACCATCTTTCCTATCAAATCCATCCAGATTACTGGGAGCCTCTGGCAAATATGACTTAGGCTTACCAAAGCTCAAACCGCCGTGTTTAGCACTAGTTGGCTTGGCAATAAAGCCATCGACTGCTCGTGGTCTGCCAATAGCAGGCTTTTTGATTTTTTTGAAATTATCCATTGTGTATGAAGACTAGTATAACGTTTGTGCATATCACTCGTAAACCTGTTATTTATATGAAAATTAGGGTATAGTTTATATCTGAATATGCAGCAAGATGATAGTATACAGACGAATGAGGATACGCTCAAGTCTTCTCCCGACAGCCAGTCAAACAGCCCTGTAAATGCACCCGAAGATCAGCAGGCAGATGATGAATCACAAATCCTAGTCGGCGGTGCAGAAGACCCTAAAAAAGAAGGCACCCGAAATATCATCTCCACCATTCTTATATTGGTGGCAGCACCTTTGGTGGCACTTATATTAATTAGTTTTGTCTTTCAATCGTACGAAGTTGACGGTCCTAGCATGGAAACCACCCTGCAAAACCACGATCGCCTTATAGTAGACAAAATGCCACGTACTATCTCGCGCCTGAGCGGGCGTGTCTACATTCCCAATCGTGGAGATGTCGTTATATTTGTGAAAAAAGGCTTGGTGGACTTCGGCTCTGGTGGCGATAAGCAACTGATCAAGCGCGTTATTGCTTTACCAGGTGAGCGAGTAGTAGTGAAGGATGGCGTTCTGACTGTTTTCAACAAAGCCAACCCAAATGGTTTCCAGCCAGACAAAAACCCAAGCTACACTGCTGCTATTAAAACCACTGCTGGCGAGGTTGATGTCACAGTAGCAGAAAATGAGGTCTTTGTATGTGGAGATAACAGGGAAAATTCACTTGATTCACGCTATTTTGGAGCAATACCTGCTGGCGACATAGTCGGCAAACTATCTTTTCGAATTTTCCCAATCAACAAGGCTGAAAAGTTCTAGTTTTTTTGCAATTTAGAAATTAGCTCTTCCAGTTCTTTGTCGCTGGAAAAATGCAACTCAAGCCTGCCCCCTTTGGCTGTTCGTTTGACAGTTATTGGCACGTTGAGTATTTTTGCTAATTTTTTTGTAGCCGGTGTTTCAGTTGCCATATGGTGGACAACTTGATCATTTTCAACCAACCCCTTTTTTTGTGTCTGAACGTATTGCTCAGCTTGGCGCACGGACCAACCATTAGCCTTAATTTGTCGCAGCAGTTCTGACTGTTTATTTTGATCAGACTTGAGGGCAAGAATGGCGCGAGCGTGACCTTCAGTAATTTGACTATCTTGCAGTGCTTCACGTGCATCTTCGGGTAATTGTAAGAGTCGCACAATATTGTTGATGGTTGTCATCGCCTTACCTAAACGGCTGGCGATATCAGCATAGCCAATATTAAACTGTTGATGAAGTCGTTCTATTGATACAGCCTGCTCTAGTGGAGACAAATCAACTCTCTGCACATTTTCTATCAATGCGATTTCTAGTTGTTGCAAATCTTTTTCCTTGCGGACAATGGCCGGAACTTTTGTAAGACCCGCAGCCTGTGATGCCCGCCATCTTCTCTCACCAGCAATAATTTTGTATGTTTTGTCGCCATGAGGTGTCAATATTAGAGGCTGCAGGACACCAAACTGCTTGATTGAGCTAGCTAGTTCTTCAATTGCTTGTACATCAAAATGTCGTCGAGGCTGTTCTGGATTTGGCAGAATATCACTAACGAACACATTTTGTATTCGTTCGTCGGCATCAAGTAGTAATGCTGCGTCGAATCCTTGGGGTATAAGTGAATCTAGTCCCCGCCCCAAACCAGTAGTTTTTACTGTAGACATCTATCTATCTCCTTGCTTAACTGCTTATAGGCTCGTGCCCCTTTAGACCATTTGTCATGATCGGCTATTGGCTTTCCATGACTCGGTGCTTCAGCTAGTCTAACATTTCTTGGGATTACTGCCTTGAACACTTTATCCCCAAAATGTTTGGTTAACTCGTTCTGGACTTGGCTGGACAAACTAGTCCGACTATCAAACATGGTTACAACAACTCCCATGATTTCAAGTTTTGAATTTATGCGCTGCTTTACGGTTTGAAATACTTCCAATAGTTGACCCAAACCTTCCAGTGCGTAGTACTCGGCTTGAACTGGTATCAGCAACCAATCAGCAGCAGCAAGCGCATTGATAGTAAGTAGTCCTAGTGCTGGTGGACAATCTATGATAACTACGTCATGGTCAAATGGCTGAAGTGCATTTTTTAGTAATAGTTCTCTGTCGGCATGCTGAACTAAATCTACCTCTGCGCTGGCAAGTCCAGCATTGGTCGGCAAAATATGCAGCTTGTCTATGTCTGTCTCAACAACGGCGTGCGCCGGATCAACTTTTCCCAACAGTACGTCGTAGACACCTGAACTAATACTATTTTTATCAATGCCAAGTCCGCTGGTTGCATTGCCTTGTGGGTCAAAGTCAACCAAAAGTACACGTTTACCAGATTTTGCCAAATAGGCAGCTACATTAATAGCGGTAGTCGTTTTGCCAACTCCACCCTTCTGATTCAATATCGCGATGATCCGTTTCATAACATATACCCTCGAATTCTCTACTTAGATTAACACTTTAACAGATAAAGGTAAACGTGCCGAACGACCCCTTTAAAGAATAAAATGTTCGACTAGCTATTGCTATAAAACGTCAACATCAATCCATAAGTAGTGTGTCGCACAATACAGTATCAGCAGACATTGTTCGGCTATCAAGTTATCGATTATGGTAGCCGTATAATACCAATAACACCTAAGCTTATTGAACTACTAGGTAGCTGAAGGTGTACGTTTTTGAATCGGTCAGAGCTGTATAGACCAGCAGATCAAATGTAGTTGTTGTAGAGGCAACATGATATTGAGGATACGTCGATGTTGCTGGAACGGTGTTTGGCGTCACTACAATACGCGGTGCAGAAACAAATGCCACGGCGAAAGTGACCGTTCCCTGAGCACCAGCTGCAGCACCAGTACCAGTATTTAGAGTAATCACGCCCGCTGTGTCAGTACCACTTATCGAGGCCGTGCAACCCGTTCCACAATTTGTCGTGTTGGCAGCAAATGTGGTTGAACCAGATGTGTTGCCACTTATTAGATGCCCATTCAGAGTAAGATTGCCGTTGAAAGCCGAGCTGCCATGTACTGTTAATTGACTTGTTCCGCCGCTCTTACCGATTGTGGTAGTGAGCGAATTCACGGTACCTATGTTGATAGCGCCGCTGGCAGCTGCTTGGATACTAACGGTGCCGTTGCCGGTTGTATCAATTGCAAATAGTGTTGTTGTGCCGGCGGCATTTTGTATCTGGAAGGCAGTGGCTGTATCTGAAGCTGGCTTGAATAAAGCCTTGCCTGTCACAGTCAGACTGTCAGTGGTATCAGCGGTTGGTGCTGCTGATGCGTCGCCAGCAATACCGGTATCATCAAACATCAGTGCCGAAGTTGTACCAATAAGACCAGTCGTACTAGGGTTGGGAGAAGTTACCGCAACGGTTGTTCTATATATCTTGTAGCTCACAGCACCGTTGACTGCTACCCAAGTAATTCTCTGATAAGCACTTGTGCTCAAAGTCGATGTAGCATTACCTGTTGCAGTAGTGCCTTCGGTCGAGGCAGGTGTTGTACTACCGTTGGCACCAACGGCAACGACCTTATAACCCCATGTTTGTGTACCAGTTGTACCTACCGTTGTAACGGTAGGTGTTGCCGGTGTCGAAATGTTGGTGATGGTTAGTCCCCCCAACACGCTGCCGCCAATTGTCAAATTGTTAGCTCTTAAATCGCCTTGAACCCAACTATTGCCAGCCACCCCGAGATCAGCTGATACTTGCAGCGCACCACCAACTGTCACGCCGCCTTGGAATGACGCATCGGATGAGAACGTTGACTTGCCGTTAACCTGTACAGTGCCAAACTCCGCCCCGCCAACTTCTAGCTGCTGGATATAGGCTCCACCGAAGTCAAACACCTGAAGGGTGTTGCTTGAAAAGTTAGGTA
>CAYGHF010000027.1:0-8406 GCA_964349795.1 uncultured Saccharimonas sp. (SeqCode)
GTTTAATATAGTCGTTTCCAGCATACCTAAGTTCTTGCCCCTGCATACTCTTTCAACTTTCTCCGACCCTCAGGAGTGATATCTCTAGCGATTGCGTCTGCTTCAACCTGCTCGAGGTGTGCCTCATAATCTTCATCGGATTTTCTGAACCGAACATAACTAAAATCTATTTTCTTCTTCTTTTGTGAAGCTAGGTATGGTGGGTCGAAATGTGACAACTTCACAACCTCCGGAAGTGATAACTTACCGTATTTAGCCACAGTATCGTCTATGATTTCAATGTCTTCCGCAGTAAGTGACTTAAACGTATAGTCACGATTTTGAAGTTTAACCAAGCAGGATTTATACTCCTCTAGTTGCTGTTCATCTCGTACTAGGTAATCGCCTAATGCCTCGTACAAGTTCATTAGGATTTTATAGTTGGGTGTTGGCCCAAAATGGTTTTTGTAGTAAGTTACGTTGCCCGAAATCGTCTTACCAAGCTTTTCATAGCTGTTGGCATCAGCGAAATAAAGCAACTTCAGCACCTTAGTCTCATTAACTGACCCCTCGAACTGACTAAGCATATAGACTAGCAGCTCGGCAAACTTCCTATAATTGGTGATGTAGTTGTTGTTTCGCATAATTAAAGTTTACGATTTTTTACTTAATTTTGCTAGTTTATTCCACAGGCTAACCTGTAAGACTAAGGGTTTTTTATTAAAATATGTAAAAACACAATACTTGTAAACCTTGCTTTTTTGGGTGTAAGCTAGATACTGAGGAATATATGCTACCAGAGAGAACTACAAAGACTAACGCCGAGTTAAAAGAAGAATACGTTAAGTATTTTACTGATGTACCTGTCCAAAAATACGCTGCTATGTATATAGGGCGTGATGAAGATACGATTATAAGGTGGAGAAAAGACGATAAAGATTTTGCGGATGCAGTACAGAGAGCGAAATCTGAATGGGTCCGCAAAAAAATGCTTGCCACTAAGTCAGAGTTTGCACTTGAACGACTTGAGAGAGAGGTGTTTGGCAGGGTAGATGAGGCACCACGAGTGTCAACTTACCAACAGTTCATCAATACGCATCAGATTGATCCTAATGCTCCAGAAGCAAGAAACCTGGCTCAAGAAACACTGGATATTTTAATGGAAAAAACTCGAAGAAAAAGTTCTATAATCCCCTAAATAACTGCTCTAGGCTAATATCTAATGTACGAGCTATCTTCACGAGGGTAGAGAGTGTTGGTCTACGACGGCCTTGTTCTATAAACCCAACGTGAGAACGATCAATACCGCTATCTGCGGCTAGTTGCTCTTGTGAAAGACCACGGGCTCGACGAAAGCTAACTATACGGCTACCAACTTCTTTATAAATTGTTTCAATTGACTTTGCCACAACCCAAGGTTATTGCTTACATAAGTAAGTAACCACTGACATTTGTAAGAGTTGCTGATAGAATATGAACAACAGCGAGTTTTATCTATGGGAACAACAAAGCACAAGAGCGAAGCTAAAAAAACCTCACAATCAAACAGGTCATCGACCATCATGGTTGCAGTTATTATTTGTGTAACTCTGGTTGTGCTAAGTACGCTTCTAGCATGGTATTTAGTAGAGCGGGATAAAACAAATCAGAAAGACAGAGAGCTTATTAAAAAGGAACAAATGCTACATTATGAACAAGAACAGCTAAACAAGCGGGAGGAGCTTCGTACAGGATGTTCGGGAGATAATCCATACCAGAAGTTGGGCTTGGGTTGCTAAGAGTGGTATCATAGTAGCAGTATTAAATGAGCTCAAACGGCCTAATGCGTTTATTCGTAAGGGCCGTTTTTATGAGCACAATTTCAAATTTTATAGGGACACAAAGAGGTGTCAGCGTCCTAGATGAGCTAAGTACGGACGGGATAACTCTTATGAACTTCTTGGTACTCATCGTAGATATCAAATATAGAAAAAGATATGGCCACGGACTAGAGTGGAATAGTGGTAAGGGTTACACTAACAATATGCAAAATCTTCCAGATCAGTTAACTTCTGTTGACGTCGGGCTGGAAGACGTACGTCAACGGAGGTTAACTGATGCAGTCCGATAGTTTTCCAAAATCCAAGACCTTTGTTTATCTTAGACGTTCCCAAGACCGTGAAGATAGACAGGCGTACTCAATAGAGAAACAAGACAGTCAAGTCCAGCAAACCGTAAAACGTAACGACCTACAACCCCTATACCTGCCACCTGAACATAGGAGTGCAAAATATCCTGGTCGCCCTATATTCAACGACATGATGGATCGAATAGAAAAAGGAGAGGCACGCAACATCGCTGTTTGGGCTTTGAGCAGACTTAGTCGCAACCCAATCGATGGCGGTCGAGTTATCTATGCTCTTGATACCGGTATGCTATTAGCTATTCACACGCCTAGCCGAACTTACAGAAACACGCCTGATGATAAGATGGTGCTGGCAATAGAACTAGCACTTGCTAAGAAAAATAACGACGATTTGAGCGTTCAGGTTAAAGAAAGTTTTGAACAAAAACGTGAACACGGGGAGTACCCAGGTCCTGCACCCATCGGTTACCTTAATGCGATAATCACACCCGGACGACGTAACATCATTCCTAATCCCGAAATAGCCCCTAAGATTACTCAGCTGTTTAATAAGGTCGCCAACGAGTGCTATACACTACACGACGCATGGCTTGAGACAAGAAAACTTGGGCTAACCTCTAGGCTTGGGAGGCCTTTAGCCAAACAAACAGTCGTCGGTATGCTCCAGAACCGTGTATATACGGGTGTATTCAAATATGGTAGTTCTGAATGGCATCAAGGCACATATGAGCCTCTCATAAGTGTAGAAGTCTATGACAAAGTCCAGGCCGTTATGGGTTGGGCTAGAAAACGCTACGTGCCACATACAACTGCCGGTCGCTTTTACCCCTATAAAGGCTTATTACTCTGTGGAACATGTAAGTTCAACGTAACTGCCTATACAAAGCCTAAGGTACTCGCTAATGGCCACAGAGCGTATTATGAGTTTTATACCTGTACCAAGAAGAGCAAAGTAACTAAGTGCTTAGAGCCTCAGATATCAACCAAAGAATTAGAACACAGCATCAAAGATAAGATAGGAGAGTTTGAAATAAGAGAAGAAGATGGACGGGATTGCATAAGTTATCTTGAGGAGCTATATGCGGATTACACTGCTAAGCAACAAAGGTATCGCACTGTATGGCAGAGAGATAACTTAACTGCTAGAAAAGCTCTGGACATTCTGGACAACAAGCTAGAAGCGGGAGTTATCAGTGATGAAAGATATAAAGCCCGCAGCGAACACCATCAAGAGATTTTGGCTAGAACTAAATTACTCCTTGAAAGCTCACAGCAAGATGCCGAACGCTGGCTAGAACTAGCAAAGGAGACATTCTCCACCGTAACCAACATTGGTGACGTGTTTGAGGAGGCTAATGAGACAGAACGACGAGAGCTTATGAAGTATTTAGGTTTGAACTGGACTTTGAGCAATAAAAAAGTGGCTCTAACACCTAGAGAGCCACTTAGTCTGTTGCACATTAGCAACCGAAATCAGTCTTGGCGGGCTCGACCGGATTTGAACCGGCGATCTCCTCCGTGACAGGGAGGCGTGATAACCACTTCACTACGAGCCCATAAACGCCAAACAACAGGTGTGATGATAACAAAATAAGGGGTTAAACGCAATAACTAGAGATTTTTGATAACTCCTGTTGCACTAGAGTCAAAACCGTATTACCATAAGCTAGAAGATAACTTCACATAAACATAGTAAAACAAAATGTTGAACACGCAACCACTCATTCAGGAGTCTGTGGCAGAACCAATAAAGGCAGGGTATCTAGCTAGACATCGCCATGTGCACGGCGTTTTAGTCGTTGTCGTATCTATTTGCGCCAGTTTTATGCTGATAAATGGTTTGCTGTACGTTGCCCAAATTGGTAGAGTGCCGATGTTTACCCAGATAAATGGCGTTAATGTTGGCTTCAAAACTATTGCCGACGCCAAAGCAGAACTATCTAGGCAACACGAGCTCAAACGTCTGCAAGTAACAGTTGGGGCAAAAACGTATGCTTTCTCGGCACCAGCGTCAGGGGTAAATATCGATGCTGATAAATCAGTTGAGCAAGCTATGGTTCAGCAAGGCTGGCTGCGGGTGCCAATCGTCAACTTAATTGCCAATACAACAGTCCAGTTCGGCACTTACTACTCTGTTGACAATCCCAAGCTTGAGGAATCGCTGAAGGCTTACGTTAGTGAACATAATGTGCCCGCAGTGGATGCCAAGTTGGTAGTACCCGCTTCACCCGACCAAGAAGTATCAATTGTCCCTGAAAAGCAAGGCTCTAGTCTGGGAGTTTCAGACGTCGCCAATGACATTGTTACGGCCGTGGCAGATAATAATTTTGATGTAGAGGTCACACCTAATGTTGAGATGCCAAAGGTCAAAGCAGAAGATCTGAAGCCACTGGTCGCACAGGCTAGGGCAATCGCCAAGACTAGTAGCAATGGTTTGTACAATCTGGTAGAAACTTTTGCCAAAACCCACGGGGGACTATACAAAGTAGCCGCAGTTGAGATTGGCGGTGACAATCGGTCGGCGTTTTATCAAGCCGATGACGCCATAGTTACAGCTAGTACCTACAAGGTTTTTGTTGCCTATATTGCGTTGCAGAAAATAGAGCAGGGCAAGCTAAAAATGGATAGCCCAACATCGATGGGAACGGTGGATTATTGCATGCAAAGAATGATACTTGTATCTGACAATGCTTGCGCCGTAGCCGTGGGTGACAAGATTGGCTGGAGAGAAATGCACAATATAGCTCGTGCCGAGGGTTTTAGTCGTACTTCACTTATCAGTAGTAACGGTCATCTATACAGCACTGCCAGAGATGAGGTAAAGCTGCTCTACAAATTGCAAAATGGCAATCTAATAAACGCTGATCATACCAAATACTTGTTTGATCTAATGAAAAGACAAGTTTACAGAACTGGCATACCCGCCGGTAGCAGCGGTGCCATAGTCGCAGATAAAGTTGGCTTTTTGGGCGCTTACAACCACGATATGGGCATTGTTTACGGGTCTAAAGCTACTTATGCCCTGACTATTCTGACCAGTGGTAGCAGCTTTGCCAACATCAAGTTGCTAACAAGCCAAATAAACGACTTCTACAACCAATAATCTCGGGAACTTAACCTGTTATAATACCTCGGTAATTTGCCGTCTTAGCTCAGTTGGTAGAGCGGTACTTTCGTAAAGTATAGGTCGCCGGTTCGATCCCGGCAGACGGCTCCAAAGTTTTCATAATGCGGGTGTCGTATAACGGCTATTATGTATCCTTCCTCCATCCTCCGTAGCAGTTGCGAGTATAGTACAGCGGTAGTATGTGTCCTTCCCAAGGACAAGATGCGGGTTCGACTCCCGCTACTCGCACCAAAAACTTGCTACTGCGGAGGACGGGCAAGGATAAAACGGGGGTTCGACTCCCCCCACCCGCACCAGTTGAGGTATACTAGTTACGAAATCTATGACAGTGCCAAAAAAATATTTTCACGACCGAATAATCTTACTGCTTCTCAGTACAAACATTGCTTTATGTTTGTTGTCAGTACTATGGATACTGTTCAATCTTGGCAACAATCACTCCAATGGTTTTATTATTCAATACAGGGGTAATCTTGGTCTCAATGCTTTCAAGTCAGGCGGCGTGTCAACTTTCATTAGTTTTATGCTTTTCGCCGTGCTGACAACAGCTTTTAACGCAGTTTTGAGTGTTCGCGTGTTTCACGTTCGGCGAGGCTTCTCGGTTGGTCTACTGGCGATGTCGATGCTACTAATTGCTTTAGTTATTATTGTCAGCAACGCGTTATTACTGAACAATCACTAGCATGCAGTCAATAGAGATACCCCAAGTAGACGAAAGAAGTAAAAGATATCGTTTTTTTGAGATACTACCGGGAATTTTGACTTGGAGCATTTTAATATTGCCATTTGTACTGAGCCAGATCAGTCCTAGGCTGACTGTGCTGTTTATCATTGCTTACATGTTGCTCTGGTTTGCTAAGGCGATTGGTCTAGATATCAGGGCAGTTCAGGGTTTTAAAAAACTTCAAGAACATCAGAAGTTGCCATGGCAAAAGATGTTTGAGGATATAGAGAATGGCAAAATGCGGCAATACGATCAGCCAATGCCGGCTTGGCACGCAGATAATATTGCCCACCTGCAGGCTAGTCCATCACCTATAAAAACCCAAGAAATCATCCACGCTGTAATAATTGCCAGCTACAACGAAAGTCGAGAAATTATTGAACCTACAGTCAAAGCAGTCTTAGACTCTGATTTTCCGATGAACAGGGTTATATTAGTTTTTGCTTACGAAGGGCGAAACGGCGCACAGTCAGAAGAGGCAGTGTTGGGGATTATCAGAGATTATGGCGATAAGTTCATGCATACATTTGCCACCAAACACCCTCTGACCGAAGGAGAGGTTAAGGGCAAGGGTGGCAATATAACCTACGCTGGCAGGGAACTAAAAAAATATCTGGAACAACAAAAAATCGATCCTTTGAACGTCATTGTTACCACGCTTGATTCAGACAATCGACCCCACAAAAAGTACTTGGCCTGCGCGGCTTATCTGTATGCTATTACCCCTGAACCTTTGACAGTTTCACTCCAGCCCATCCCGATGTTTACCAACAATATTTGGGATGCGCCAGCACCTATGAGAGTCATCGCCACCGGAAACTCATTTTGGATGGTGGTACAGGGGTTACGCACTCATATGCTGCGCAATTTTTCGGCCCACGCTCAAAATATGCAGACCCTCATAGATACTGACTTTTGGAGTGTTCGCACGATTGTAGAAGACGGTCACCAATATTGGCGCACCTATTTTCGTTACGATGGTCAACATCACGTCTATCCAATATTCTTGCCGATTTATCAGGATGCAGTTTTATCAGATACACTGCCCAAGACGCTGAAGGCCCAATTTATTCAGATAAGGCGTTGGGCGTGGGGAGCATCAGATGTAGCCTACGTTGCTGAAAAAGGCTTTTTCACTAAGAATAAAGCACCAAAACTGGACGTTGTTTTCAAGTTTTTCAGACTCTTAGAGGGGCACATCAGCTGGGCAACAGCACCACTGATTTTGGCATTTTCTTCGTTCATACCACTGTTGTTCAACAATCGTGATTTTGCGGCAAACCAACTGCCAATAATTGCCAGCCGTGTTCAGACCATAGCTCTGGTGGGAATCTTTGTCACACTGTTTTTCAGTCTAAAGACGTTACCACCCAAACCAGCCCGCTACAAGAGGCGACGTACTTTCTTTATGCTGATTCAGTGGGTGTACCTACCGGTTACTACGATTGTATATAGCTCATTCGCAGCGATCTACTCGCAGACGCGCCTAATGCTTGGCAAATACATTGGTGAGTTCGATGTTACCGACAAGGCAGTTGTAACTGAAGATCGCCAGAAAATTCTGTAGACCGGAATCTAGCAATGAAAAGCACGGTAGTGAACGGCGGCGGCTTTATCAAACCTATCGAGAATTAAATGGGCTATCTCTACCAATTGAGTTTTTTGCAAGCAACCTTTGTCAAACTTTGGTAAACAGGCAGAAATAATCGTATCTGTAAGGGCAGTAGCGTCGGTTAGGGCAGTTTTTCGGTGCTTTAGGCTGTCATAGACGCTGATGAGCAGCGTATCACGTCTAAAGGGCTCTAAATTGTTCCCACTCTGTAGCACCAGTGTATTTTCTGATTCAACTGACTCTCTGGTAGTAAAGACAGCACCACAGTTGGTACAGCTACGGCGCCGCCAGACTTGAAGTGCAGAACTACTCTTTCGAGAGTTACTGACGCGGGTGGCTTTGCCACAATATATACATACCATGACAACATATTGTCATAACGCTTATGAATAATCAAGTGGATAAATGGTGTATAAAGTAAAAGCCCCAGACTTTCGTCAGGGGCTTCACCCGATCAAGTTACTACTTGGTAGCAACAGCTGAACGGGCGCGTCGTAATCGACTCATTGACTTCGCTGTAGCGCTTATCTCTTCATAGAAAAGTTTAAAGCCTTCCAACGAATTCGTTGTGGTACTCAAAGTATGAGCGCCTCCCGTTTAACATGGTTATGTTAACAGATAAGAGCAAAAGAGTCAATAGTACCAACAGATAAGGATTAGCGGGATAAGTCCAAAAGGGCAAAATCACCTTTAGTAATGTGATTTGGTCTTGGTGGGCACGGAGGAACTCGAATCCCCGACCTCTTCCACGTCAAGGAAGCGCTCTAGCCAACTGAGCTACGTGCCCATAGAAGCAACAGAATAATAGCAAAATAACGGGGGAGTGTAAATTCCACAGG
>CAYGHF010000028.1:0-4848 GCA_964349795.1 uncultured Saccharimonas sp. (SeqCode)
AGCTGGAACTGGGCTGGAACGTGACGACATGGCTGTGGTGGCGCACCCTACAAAAGATTTAGTGGCCTTTGTATCTAGTAGAGAAGACAAGAGAAATAGCGACGGCTACCTACTAAGTACACTGAACATTATTGACCTGAAGGACGACAAGGCAAACAAGATTGCGCAATCCGAGCGTGTAGAGGTAATTGGTTGGTCAGGTGACAGACTTATATACGTGCAAGTAGCTGCTGGAACTAGTGCGGCCAGCGCCAAGCGCAATAGGCTGATGAGCTTTGATCAAAACAGTAACAGCAACAAAGAACTGGCAGCAACAAACTACTTTAATGATGTTTCCCTAGTCCAAGGCAAAGTTTACTACGCGCCATCAAGTTCTTACCAGCCAGCCTCAAACATTGGTTTGTTTAGGTCTGATGCCGATGGTAGCAACAAAAAGACCATACTTGCACAAAACACGTGGGGCATTCTCCGCACAGGCTATACCAAATTGGCATTGTCTCAGGACCAGACTTGGTACGAATATGTCACAACTGACGGCAAGCTCACCAAGCTGAGTGGTGCTCCGTCCAACCAATCCAACCGCATTTACATAGATTCGCCAGATGGCAAACGTAGTTTGTGGGTAGATACACGTGATGGCAAAGGCACTCTACAGTCGTATGACCCAGTAACCACTAAAGACACAACGGTGATAGCTAAAACTGGTCTAAAAAATCCGCTACGCTGGCTAAACAACGGTACAGTTGTATACCGTATAGCTAGCGGGCAAGAAACAGCAGACTACGCCTTCAATGTGGATGGCGGCGAGCCGAAGAAGATTAAGGATGTTACCAATACTGCTGGCATTGATAAGTGGTATTACTACTAGAGACACGTACCGCTTTTGTCTGCTTTCTGGCAGAGCCAGAAACTCCACAAAAGCTCAAAGCGCTGGGCGTTGTCAATTCACTTTGGGCTTCCCACGGAGTACCTAATGTACACCGTGGTCCAGTCCTCGTGACTTCCTAGCCCAGCATCTTTGTAAGTGCCTCTAACCATAGGTAATAGTCATGTGAGTTACAAAATAGTGTAAAGTTTTATGTTTAGGTGGTGCGGAGTTTGGCAGTAATTATTAGTGTTATGCCAGTTAGGACAAGAAGCAGCCCTACGCCCTGTACGGGCGTAACTTTTTCTTTGAATATAAAGAAGCTCAAAATTGAACTGAGCGCAATCGCTCCACCGAACACAATAGGAGATATAATGGCAATGTTCTCTTGAGAGTAGGCCTTATTCAGTGCCATGGTGAAAAGAGCAATCAAGGCTCCTCCAAGCGCAGCAGCTAGCAGCCCCTTTGTAGAGCTGGCTTTCCACTTTGCCGAGAATCCACCTGCAATGACCGCAATTGGGATCACAGAAGCTAAAACATTTACGATGGCAGAAACCAAGTTCGTATTGGCGTTACGGCTGGCATAGGCTCCGAGTATGATGGCAGCCGTGTAAAGTAGGCAGGCTGTAACTATGTAAAACATTAAAATTATCATAGCATAATGACGGAAGGGATATTTTTACTTTGCCGAGGTTTGCAAAACAAAAGTCATAAGCGGTGTCTTGATTGAAACAGCTTATGGTAGAATGGTCTCTAGGAGGCAACACTTTAGATGAAAACACGTATTAGATTAGTATTGAGTATTTTATTGGCGTCACCAATTTTGGCGTTTGGTACCGTTATGGTAAAGGCAGAAACTGGCTCTGGAAGCACAGATTCTGGATCGTCTACATCAACCACCAGTTCTACAGACGATGATAAAGACTCTGAAACTGAAACCGAAGTTGAGTCAGACCCAAAGACTGACAGCAAGAAGTTGCTTGAAAGATTATCATCCCGTAAATCCGAACTAAAGACCAAGCTTACTAACATTGAGCAAGAGCGCCTAAAGGCAAAGTGCAAAGCTTCACAAACTGGTGCAGTTAGCTCACTATCAGGTCGCATCAAGGGTATAGAAACAAGCCGTAGCGCAGTTCACACAAACCTAGTAAATAGGCTAAATAAACTAGTCGAGAAGCTCAAGGCAAAAGAAGTTGACACAACTAAACTGGAAGCAGAAATCACCGAACTAAAGGCAAAGATTGCAACCTTTAAGACCGACCTAGCCAAGTACAAACAAGCCATAATTGATCTAAAGGCTATGGACTGCGTCAGTGATCCAACAGCTTTCAAAGCTTCACTAGAGGCGGCCCGAACATTGCGCGAAACCGTTGCTAAAGACGGCGCAGCCATCAAGACATACGTCAACGACACCATCAAGCCAACCCTAAAAGAAATTCGCGCAGCACTGGAAGCAAAAGAAAAAGAAACTAGCTCGGAAGGGGGGCAATAAAGTGGATAGCAATAATACAAATGGGGTATCATCACCCGAACCAACAGCGAGCACCACACCAGTCGTGGATATGCAACCGCCACAAACAAGCATGAGCAGTAGTGTTATGGGTGACGTGGCACAATCATCGGACGCACCAACCCAAGACAGCACTATCACACCAGATTCTTCTCCTGCGGCACCAGTATCTGCCCCAGCCGGTGGTCCTGCTGCCCCAGAAGGCAATGAAAATCTGGGCGCACCAACTGTTCCAAACCCAATGGCAGATGTCGTGAAACAACCTAGTAGTCAACCAGAAAAAAAGAAGAGCAAGGCTATGGTGGTAATTGTTGCGTTTGTCGTTGCAGTTGCCCTCGGAGTAGCCGCATATTTTGCCTACGCAACCAGCACGAAGCATGACGAATCAGCTAAAAAATCGACTACAACCGCAGCCAAGACTGAGACTGTCACTGCCGCAAAAGCCACAGACGTGGATGATGCCACAACGGAAATCGATAAAAGCCTAGCAACCGCTAACGACGCCAAAGACTTTGCAACTACAGATCTTGCGGATGCCACACTTGGCTTGTAGTCTTAGTAAGTGTTCGCATCGCTACAAGATCCAGCACTAATCAGACTGTTAATTGGTGGTTCAGTTGGTGTCTTGCCAACCGATACTCTATACGGCTTGGTTTGCTGCGCATCAGATGCATCAGCAGTAGAAAAACTCTACAAACTAAAAGCTAGAGAGAATAAACCCGGAACAATTGTTGCTGCAAGTGCTGAACAATTAGTTTCGTTAGGCATTAAGGCACGTTACTTAAAGGCTGTAGAGTCGTATTTGCTGGAGGCGGTTAGTGTTGTGATACCTTGTTTTGAGCTTAGTTATTTGCACCTCGGCAAGGGCGCAATTGCCGTTAGAGTTTCCGTAGATAAAGAACTTAATAGGCTTCTGCTAGAGACTGGGCCACTGCTCACAACAAGTGCAAACCTGCCTGACAAAGACCCAGCCACAAATATTGCTGAAGCTCAAGAGTACTTTGGAGATAAGATTGATTTTTATGTAGATGGCGGTAATCTCTCAAACCGTAAGCCCTCAACTATTATTCGGGTTGTCGATGATGCAGTCGAAGTCTTACGTGCGGGGGCTGTTAAAATTGATGAAGAAACTGGTAAAGTACTTAAATGACATTCCCAGTAATTTGTAGCATCATTTCCAGTGTACTTTTTTGTGTGAGTAGTATTTGGTATGTGAGTGAAGTGGCGAAGCAAAGAGTTTTACCCAGTGTCGCTACATTCTTAGTGTTGAGCCTGATTAATGCTTCGCAGTTGGCTTCAGTCGTTGCTAAGCATGCGTGGCTAGTACTGCCATTTGCGTTGATATCACTGGCATCAAGTACCATAGTTGCCATCATCGGGCTCAAACGAAAAAAATTCTACCTTGAACTACCAGATAAAGTTGGTTTTATTGGTGCGCTTATTGGATTTTTATTATGGTTGGTCACTAATGACCCAGTTACAAATTTAGTAGTGATCAGTATTACAATCAGTGTTAGCTTTGCGCCGGTAATTATTAAGAGCTTCAAAAGACCAGACCTAGAGTCTATTCTGCCATGGCAGGTTAATCTAATTGCTTCAGTTTTTTTACTTATGACCATTAACTCATCTGCGTTGTCTGTTTGGCTAGTACCTGTGAGACAGATTATACTCGTAGGGTTGCTAAATCTTGGTCTGTATCGCGGGCAACTTAAACTACGAGGTAAAACAGCATGACATTTGATGAATATCAGAAAAAGGCGCTTACTACCGCTATCAATCATCCAGATGATTTGATGGATAAAACCATTTGGGCTATGGGAATTGCTGGTGAAGCCGGCGAGGTAGTAGAGAAGTGGAAGAAGATTGTTGCCTACAAAGATGGAGTGGTTTCAGAAGAAGACAGGGCAGAGCTCAAAAAAGAGCTTGGTGACGTGGTTTGGTATATCGCTGTGATGGCTCATAGCCTTGGGCTGAGTTTTGAAGAAGTCATGAAGGTAAATGTTGCCAAACTAGCCAGTCGCAAGGCCCGAGGAGTCACTAAAGGAGTAGGAGATAACAGATGAGTTATGACGTGGCAAGACCATACACCGCGGCATTTGTTATCTTTAGGCGAGGTAACAAAATTGCCTTTGTGCTGCGTGAAAACACGGGTTGGATGAACGGATATTATGGTCTAGCATCTGGCAAAGTCGAGAAAAACGAGAGTTACCTTCAGGCAGCCGTTCGTGAAGCCAAAGAAGAAGTGGGTATCAACTTGACACAAGAAAATCTAAAGTATGTTCACACTATGCACCGCAAGAGTGAGGATAGTGTATGGGTAGACGTGTACTTTGAAGCCGTTGACTGGCAGGGTGAGCCGCGCAATGCCGAACCACATATGCACAGTGAGCTAAAATGGCTAGATATCAAAAACCTGCCCAAAAATATCGTGCCACCCGTCGAACACGCTATACTTGAAATTGAAAAAGGCAAC
>CAYGHF010000028.1:4948-8393 GCA_964349795.1 uncultured Saccharimonas sp. (SeqCode)
AGCCATTCGTCGAGGGAACCGCCGCCGCCAGCGGTCAGGCAGAGAACTAAATCACCGTCTTTCAGGTGTGTTTTTATGGTGTTCGCTAATTCATCGTCAACACCTGTAGACTGGGCATTTTCAGGTTTACTTAACATGTTAACTATATCTAGTGGTGACAGGGTAGGGAGGTTTGGGTCTTCGCGCGCTAAATAGCTGGGCACTACATATACTTTTTTGACGTCATCAAAAAGATGAGCCAAATCCTCTTTGATAAAATGCTGCCTAGTATTGTGCAAACCCTCGTATACAACCACAAACTTATCACCAGCTACCTCATGCGCCAGCTGGAGGGCTCCTCGTATCTTTTCTGGGGTGTGCGCGTAATCACTGTAAAGTCCAGCCGCAATCTGCTCAAACCGTCTGGAAAGACCGGGGAACACATTCATAAAGTCAATCAATTGATCTATCGGCGCTTCGCTGATGGCGTGGACGGCTTGAATAACTTGCCAAGCGTCATTGCGGTTCACTTGACCGGGTAGTATCAACTTTTCGATGGTTTTGTCTGATTCATCAAGCACCAAATAATCTTCCTTTGACTCCAGCTGCAGCTTTTCAAAGTCTGGCTTCCAAAAGATTGACCACCTGCTCTGACCAACAAACTGCGTGAAGGCGCTTTCGTATTCTTCGCGGGTCGGGTAGATATCTGGGTGGTCCCAATCTATCCCTGTTATAAGGCTCATGTATGGGTGAAAAGCTAAGAAATTGCGGTCAAACTCGTCGGCTTCATATATGAAATATTTAGAGCCTTCTTTGTACTCCCCCATCTCACCAAAACTCAGCTTTGCCCCAACGGAATAACTAACAGGTTGTCCCAGTTGCTTGAAAAGCCAGATTAGCATGGCGGTAGTAGTGGTTTTGCCATGCGTGCCAGCAACCGCTAGCATTTTTAGATTTTTATCAGCTACAATCTGGTTAATAAAATCGTCGCGTTTAGTGGTCTTTATGCCATTTTGTTTGCAGAAAACTAACTCTGGCGCATTTGGGTTCTCTATTTCTACTGCCGAAGAATATACCAGCCAGTCAATCGGTTTTCTTGAGTGAAGCTCAGCAATGTTGTCCTGACCTATGGAGATATCACTTATCCCGTGATCCTTCAGATAAGTTATGTAGTCAGATGACTGTTTGTCAGAACCCGACACTTCATAACCTGCTTGCTTGGCAATCATGGCTAGTGGACCAATCCCAGCACCACCTATACCGCTGAAAAATATATGAGATGGGTTCATAGTTCAATTATAGTGCAAAAATCTATCCGTAGACAGGAACTGCCGTATAATCTTAAGCAGTATGGCATTATCCAAGCAAAAACAAAGTCCAATCTGGTCAAAAATCCGGACCGTCAGTCCTTGGTATTTTGTTGTTGGCTTGGTTGTAAGCTCTGGCTTAGCAGTTGTGAGTTTGCGCAACAATAACCTTACAGCCCTAAAGCTACGAGACAAGGTTAATCAGGTAGATAAAGACAATGGCGACATCGAAGCAGCTTTGAAAGAACTTCGCCAATACGTATATGGGCACATGAACACCAATCTTTCTGATGGTCCAAATGCCATAAAACCTCCCATTCAACTCAAATATAGGTATGAGAGACTTTGGCAAGCCGCTAACGTTACGCCAGATAACTCAAATGTCTACACCGAGGCCCAAAACCACTGCGAAAAGACGCAGTCACAGGGGTTTTTTGGCGCTTCAAGGTTGGACTGCATCCGAGACTACGTTGTCAAGCATGGTCAGCCAGCCGCCAAAATACAGTCCATCCCTGATTCACTGTATAAGTTTGATTTTGCCAGCCCTGTTTGGTCACCAGATTTAGCTGGCTGGAGCTTAGTATGGAGCGGTATCTTCGGTCTACTTTTAGTTGTCAGGCTGTCACTAGGGTTTTGGTTCGGTCATTCTCGCCGCTAATATAATAAAAGCTCCCTGATTTTGAGCGAGCTTTTACTATGGACTAACGTCAACTATGGAGTTTGGCCGGACTTAGTTTCGTCGCAGTCACGACCATTTGGAAATTTCTTAAGATATTCGTTGATAGCTTTAACGACCATACCCTTGTCTTCTATGTTTTCCCAGAAAGTAATCTGATCTCGGTTAATGATCATTTGATCTTGCGGTCTGTGGATTTCACAACCTAGTTTTTCCAAGGATAGATTGTCTTTATCGTTGTTTTCTGTCTGGTTTGGCTGAACTTTTCGGTCTACTTTTAGATAATAAATATCACTGATTCGGAGGTAACGACTGTTAATCGTCTTGACTTTGCCGAAGTAAATCTGACCACCGTTGAGGAAAACGGCCTGATATTTATTGGTGTCAACAAATTTGCCTTCGTGAGAAGATTTTGCACCTGTTGCTGTGTATATCAACAAGGCAACAATCAAAGTAGTGCCTCCGAATAGCAGGGTCATAAAGGCTAGTCTTAGCCATCCTTTAGGAACAAATTTCTTACTTCTGCCCGAGCCCGCATGTGCACCAAGGTGATCTACGGGTTGATTCATTGTTTGATTTTGGCGTCCGCCGCGGTTCATCCAGTCCATGTATATTCCACCTTTAATTTTCAATTTATACCCCTCAAGTGTAATGCATAAGCATATCTATGCGCAAGAGTCTCTCCTAGCAATATGTCTGTAATTCATTGTAATTTGTATATAACGGGGTTGACAAGTCAAAAGCACCCAGAGTATGTTAGGAGTACCATTACTAATTACAAGAGAGGGAGATATTGTAGCGATGGCATACAAGCACACAAACTCAAAAGGAGTGACATACTACCTTAATTCAAAGGCTGTAACACTTCGCGGTGGAAAACTTCAGACTATCTACTACTTCAGCAAAGACGAACGCCCAGAGGCTTCTGACTTGCCAGCAGGGATGAGCGTCAACGAAAACCCACGCAACGGTTTCCTTACCGTCAAGCGCGGCTAGTTCGAGAAATCAACCTAGTAGTAGCACCCGCCTAGCGCGGGTGCTATTTATATAAGACTTTCGTACCTTCTCATTGCAACAGACCACACCTGACTGGCTACAAACTGTCTATCTTCTATCAGTGTAGCTATGGCTACTCCTCCAGAAGCTAAACAGTTCTCACTTCAGCCAGCTGCACCCTGTTATCTACGAGAAGGTACGAAAGTCTTATAGATTTTGCTATGATATGTCGGTATGACAGATAAGATAATCCTAAAAGTAGACAGTTTGCGCAAAGTCTACGGCGACAAGACAGTTGTAAACGATATTAGTTTTGAAGTTAAAAAAGGCGAGATTTTTGGCATTCTTGGCCCAAACGGTGCCGGCAAAACAACCACGCTAGAGATGATAGAGGCATTGCGACCGATTGACGGTGGAACGGCGATACTTGACGGCATAGACGTAGCCAAAGACCCCCAGAAGATCCGCTACATCATTGGTGTTCAGC
>CAYGHF010000029.1:0-7990 GCA_964349795.1 uncultured Saccharimonas sp. (SeqCode)
GGTATACCGTAACTGATTGTCTCTTTGGACTGGGGCGCGGCTTTTTGGATAGTCTTGCACATTTGTTGCAAAATCTTCTGCACGTTTACAGGATAACCAGATATAAACTCATCGATACTGGCAATATTCATAGATCTTTTCTGCATATTTTTGATTATATACCCACCCGCCAAAATTTTAGATTTGTGATTTAATGGAGGTATAACAGGAGGGTGTGATGGCAAAGAACGTAAAAGTAATCAACAAAGGCGGTTCACTAGAGTTTGTGCTTTTTGTGTCTTGGATAGGCGCATTAGTCTACTTTGTGCAGCGATCAGAAGGTTTCGGTGAGTTTTTGCTGGCTATTTTAAAGGCCTGCGTCTGGCCAGCCCTAGTTCTGCACCGTGTGCTAGAAATTCTAAGCATTTAAGCTACCAAACTACGGTGGGTAAAAGTTTGACACCTGACAGCGTAGGATATACGCTGTTATTGTAAGAATAAGCACAATGCTACAACATATAAACCGGCTACACATCATTAACCCCGTAACTTTACTCGTTTTTGGTTTGCTGTCGTTTGTTTTTTTGACAGGTCATTCACAGGTACAGGCAGCTTGTAGTACGCCAAGTGGTGCGTACGGCGTGATAGACATTCCTTCTGTTGTAGTACCGACCAGTGGTACATATAGGCTGTGGGTGCGTATGAATGCGCCAGATGCAACCAATAACGCGATATCTGTAGATGTCAGTAATGGCAATGACAGCTATTGTGGCATAAAAGTTGGTGATAATTCCTTGATGGCTACCAATAGCTGGCAGTGGGTAAACTACCAGAACGGCACATCTACCAGCTACGTAGATTTGGCACTAAATACCGCTGGCACTGGCAATACTAGCTACCAAGTTGTGGTCACAGGTTTAGAGCCAGATGTTGGCGTAGACAGAATTTTGTTAGTTTCCGATCTAAGCTGTATACCCACGTCGATCGACGGTAGTGAATGTCTGGTAGATACAACTCCACCAACTATCACTCTAACTAGCCCAGCTTTGTCTGGAGATGTCACTGGCTCCACAATTTTATCGGCAACTGCTAGTGATGGCAGGGGTATGGGTAAAGTAGACTTTTACGCTGGCTCGACACTATTAGCATCTGACTCTACGTTCCCGTATTCCTACACTTGGGACACTACAAAAATTGCTAACGCTACTTATGCAATAACAGCGAGAGCCTATGACACTTCCAGCAACAGTACAACCACAGGGAGTGTAAACCTAAAGGTGGTAAACCCACCAAATGTGAATGTCATATCGCCTCTAGCGGGGGCAACTGTAAAAGGTACCGTCACCGTGTCAGCCAATGCTTCATCGCTGGGCGGTATCTCAAGAGTTGACTTCTATCATGGAAGTACGCTATTCGGCACTAGCTCGACCTCAGTCTATTCAACCTCACTAGACACCACAAAGCTTGCTGACGGCACCTACACCATCACAGCGAAAGCCTACGACACGGGTGGCTTGAATGCCAGTGCTTCGGTATCAGTATCAATTCTCAATTCAATTACACCTGTAACAGTTACTGTCTCTGAGGATTCTTTCACCAAAGATGGTTCGTATGCCAACAAGAACCTAGACAAGCTAAACCGTATACGCATTAGTGACGTAGCCGGTTGTACCAAAAAGAACTGTTCCACCAACTTCAACCGAAAAGGCTATCTCAAGTTTGCAGTTACTGGCATCAAGGCACTTCCAAAATCAATCATGCTTCGTTTGTACGTTAGTGATAGTAGTGATGACGGTGGCAAGGTGTATAAAATAGAGAATAACACTTGGACAGAGAATACTCTGACTTGGAACAACGCTCCGGCTATGAGCACAACAGCAATCGGAACTGTCGGTGCCATACAAGCAGGCAACTTTATAGATGTAGCGCTTGACCCAGCCGCAATCACAAAAGATGGTACATATAGCTTCGGGATCGATAATTTATCTGCCAACATGGCAGGTTATTACAGCTTTGAGACCGGAAGCGCCGCAACGCTTACCCTGAAATTCTAAATAGTACGGCGTAAGAGAACTATTGACATAATGGTTATGTAGTGATATCATAAGCGTATTCGAAAGAATATAAAGAGGGTTTTCCCGAAAGGGAGAGCTCTTTTTGTATCTCTCGAGGCAATATAAGGAGGCTATAACAATGGCTGGAACAGTTACTGGCGGCAAAGCTGCTGCTGCAACTAACAAGGCAAAGTACGGCTCTGATTTTTATGCAAAAATCGGTGCTAAAGGTGGAAAACTTGGCCGAACTGGTGGTTTTTATGCCAACCGTGAACTAGCACGAGTTGCTGGTGCACGTGGTGGTCGTATTAGCCGTCGCACTAAGAAGAGTGCTTAAATAGCCCTCTAACTTTACAAAAAGGCCGCAGAACGGGTTTTTGACCCAGAGTGCGGTCTTTTTGTTTGCCCAGTTTTTGTCATGCGGTATGGTCTGCAGAACCGCGAAGTTGTAACGCGCCACGTTCGTGAGCAGTTGTGGCATTTATAGCCACCATCTGTATGTTGCAAGCTAACGACTCCGCATGTTGGGCAGGTGCTACGTTGGTGTAGCCAATCTCGGTAGGTGTCTAGACAGTTTTGGATATGATCTTCATCTATTACTATGTCTATCTTTTTGGCAATCTTTCGTGCTTCTTGCCATGCAGCTACCTCCATCAGCAGAAGTTCAACATCCGTTTGGTAACTTGTGTGGCGCAGTACTGCGTGACCAGTTTCATGGATAAGTGACCAACTTCCTACAGTAACGTCCTCTACTTTAGATGGGTAGCTTATTGTTTTGGTAGCAGGCGACCACGAGAACGACGAGGCAATCATAAAATTTATATCAGGTATGATATATTTTAGTTTACTTACTAACGCGTCCATAACGCTCCTTTGCAAGCTCGTAACAACCATAAATGACTGCCTCCTCGGGGTGTTTTGCCTGCACGATAGGTGGAATTGGCACAAGCGGTGTTTCAAGTTTTTTGAGGATGTCGTTGACGAAAGTATTGTATTTTTTGAAATTAGTATTCACACCACCACCCATGATGATTATGTCTGGTTGAATCACGACAATGAGATCCATAAGCCCCATGGCAATATCACGAGAAATTATTTTCCAAGTCTTTTCGTCGTTAATATCTGTAGCCTTCTTGCCAAATCTTTCTACAATTGCTCTACCAGAGGCTACATCTTCCCATTGAGTCATTTTGCCCCTGAACTGCACAAGGATCTGACCACCTTCGCTATCAGCCATAGCCGCATTGATTTTGCCATCTGTAATTAGGGCACAACTAATGCCGGTGCCTATAGTTACATATAAGGCATTATCTGATTTTGTATCGAGTGCAAGCGCCTCAGAGAGACCAGCAAGTTTGGCATCGTTTTCAATAACAACAGGGCAATTTAATATTTTCTCTACGTCCGCTTCTATTGATTCTGGTCCCCATTTCAGCGTGCCATAACCTAGAGCGCGCCCAGTTTTTCTATCAAGCCTTCCGGGTACTGCAACGCCAGCACAGGACAAGTCTTTTGTTGCTAATTTTGCTACAACACTCTGTAGATTTTGTAGAAATTCGTTGTAATTTTGCGATGTTGCGAACTTTTCCTGTTCAATAATTTTCCCAGAATTATTAAAGACCGCAACCAGCGTCTTCGTACCCCCAATATCAACTGCCCCAATCATGACTCAAGTTTACCATAAATATACAGACGTTAATCTCTTTGACTAACAGATAAATAACAGATATAATGCGTCTAACCATACAAGTCAGTTTTTCTGGCTTCGAGGAAATACATTTTGAGGAGGCATGCAGAAACATGTCAAAAACTACTACTGTTACTATGGACGACCTTTTGGCCGCCAGTGACATTCAACAACTTAAAACAGGAGACGTCGTAGAAGGCGTTGTTAGCTCTGTTCGAAAGCACGAGATCTGGATAGATTTAGGCGCTAGAGGCGTTGGTATTGTGATGCGTCGTGAGGTTGGTCATGGCCAAAAACTCGAGGAAGGTCAGGTAATTGTTACCAGCGTTGTCGACCCAGAGATGGATGAAGGCTATGCTCTTCTTAGCATGCGCCGTGCCGCCAAAGACAGAGGCTGGGATGAGTTGCATCGAGTATTTGAGAAACAAGAGATCGTAGAGGTATCACCTTACGATGCTAACAGAGGTGGTTTACTAGTTGAACTTGAAGGCATCCGTGGCTTTTTGCCAGTATCACAACTAGCTGCCGGTCACTACCCGCGTGTGTCTGGTGCTGACAAAGATGAGATTTTACAGAAGCTCAATCAGTTAATCGGTCAAATCTTGCGGGTGCGCATCCTAGATGTTAGCCGTAAGGACAACAATCTTATCTTTTCTGAAAAAGAGGCTGTCAAAGATGACATGCAAGCTCGCTTTTCAGAGCTAAAAGTAGGTGATGAAGTTGAAGGTGTTGTAACAGGTGTAATCGATTTCGGTGCATTTGTAAACGTTGACGGCATCGAAGGTTTAATCCATATCTCTGAAATTTCATGGGAACGTGTCGAAGACCCGCGTGACTACGTAAAAACTGGTCAGACAGTTAATGCTAAGATAATCGCTATCGATAAAGACAGATTGAGCCTAAGTCTTAAGCAAATGCTGGAAGACCCTTGGTTGCAAGAAGTAAAAGAATTTAAAAAGGGTGAAGTTGTCGAAGGTAAAGTAACTAGAATCACGCCTTTTGGCGCGTTTGTTCAACTCAGTGCAGCTGTTGAGGCCTTAGTGCACGTCTCTGAGATGAGCGACGAAGATTCAGTTGACCCTGAGAAGATATTCCAGCTTAACGAAACCAAGAAGTTCAAAGTTTTAGACATCGATATCGAAGGCCGCAAGATTGCCCTCAGTCTAAAAGAAGCTAAATAGTCTATTGAAGATGTAGCGGGCGCGCAACTTAAGTCAGAAAGGAGTGATCAGATGGCAACAACAATAGAAATTGACGAAACGATCACTGTTGGAGACTTGGCGGAACGTCTAATGATACCTGTTACAAAGCTCATTAGTGAGCTGATGAAAAACGGCGTTATGGTTACAGTCAATGAGCGGATTGATTTTGATACCGCGCAGATAATTGTTGGTGAGCTAGATATCGACACGACGCTGGTACACAAAGAAGATCAGGGTGTGTCTCCTAGAAAGAAACACATTGCCAGCAAGAAAGCCGGTTCTAGACCCCCTGTAGTGGCTGTAATGGGCCATGTTGACCATGGCAAAACAAGTTTACTAGACGCAATCCGCGGGGCATCAGTGGTCAAACATGAAGCAGGCGGCATTACTCAGCACATATCAGCCTATCAGGTAAAAAGTGGTGATCGTCAGATAACATTACTTGATACGCCGGGACACGAGGCCTTTGCCGCATTGCGCGAGCACGGTGCTCAGTTAACAGACGTAGTGATAATTGTTATAGCAGCTGATGACGGCATTAAACCACAAACACTTGAAGCTATCCGATTTGCTCGCAAGGCAGGCGTAAAGATGATCGTCGCAATCAACAAAATAGATAAAGAAGGCGCCGATGTAAATAGAATCAAGCAACAGCTTTCTGAAAACGAACTGATAGTAGAAGAATGGGGTGGTGATACCGTGGTTGTTGAAATTTCCGCCAAAACAGGTAAGGGTATACCAGAACTCCTTGATATGATACTTCTGGTGGCAGACGTAGAAGATCTGCGTGCTGATATAGATGTACCTGCCACCGGACTAGTTATTGAAGCTCACATGGAGCAGGGTCGTGGTCCGGTAGCTATAGCTTTAGTTGAAGCGGGGCAGCTAACTGCAGGTGATTTCGTTGTAGCGGGTACAACGTATGCACGCATCAGGAACTTAGAGTCAACTACTGGCGAGCCACTGAAAGAAGCTGGTCCTTCGACGCCTGTTGTGTTAACGGGTTTTAAGGCATTACCGGAGTTTGGTGATGAATTTGTTGCCGTAAAAGATGAGAAGACAGCGCGGACAATGGCTAGTTCTAATATTGAAAAGAGTAAAAACACAGGTAAATTAAACATCAATAGTACTGAACTAATTCGTATGATCAACCGAACAAATGAATTAAGTGAATTGAATGTAATTGTAAAAGCCGATGTACAAGGCTCTGTTACTTCTGTTATAGATAGCCTAAAATCACTTGATACGGAAGAAGTTGCCGTGCGGGTAGTTGGTTCAGGAGTTGGTGCTGTAACTGATAATGACATACATATGGCTCGGACTAGTGGCGCCATAATCTATGGTTTTAACATTCTGCTACCAACAAGTATCAAGCAAGCCGCCGCCAGAGATAAGGTCAGTGTACGCTTATTCAAGGTTATTTATGAACTGCTCGATGATGCAAAGAATGAGTTGAGTGCACTTCTAGCACCTGAAATTGTTGAGACAGAACTAGGTCGTTTACTGGTAAAAGGCGTCTTTAATACCACCAAAACAGGTGTTATCTGTGGCGGTGAAGTCACAAAAGGCAAACTTAGTATTCCGGCTACCGTCAAAGTTATGCGTGAAGATGAAGAAGTTGGCCAAGCGGAAGTAACAAATCTTAAACGTGGACCGCAGGATGCCAAAGAGATTGTTGAAGGTGAGATGTGTGGTGTATCGCTGAAAACAGTTAGTAAACTTGATATTCAGGTGGGTGATAGGTTGGAATTCGTGAAGCAAGAGGTAGTTGAGCGTACTTTGTAGGCTCAATTGGCCTCAGATCATGAGGGCAACATGAAAGAGACTCAGCCAGATAACCCCAACAAAGGCGTAGAAACTTCTGCAGACGATGATATCAATGCAGAGAATCTGCAGGTCGTGCCATGGTATGAAAAACTGCACGATATATTTATTGATAAGCCAGAAATTGACGAAGAAGTAGAAGATGAAGCTCAGCCCAGCTCAAAAAAGGGACGTTTTGGTAGAATGTTGGCAAAAGTCTTTGGCTCAATAGCTAGAAAGGAAGACATAGACGGAGAACCGCCTGAAACTAGCCGGATAGAACCCCTCGGCAGTGAATTGCCAATAGTCGAAGAACAGATAGAAATTGAACATAGTCCAGAGGCTTTGGAGGAAAAATATGACCTAGAGGGACAATATTGGCCAGAAGATGAAACAGAATCTATCGAACACAGGTTTGATGAGTTGGCTGATACTCAAGAGAAAGCTGCCACCACTGATGAGCCCGATAGTGAGGGGACACTTCTTGTGTCTCACGAAGAGTCACAATGGCGTGATTTTGCTGAAACAACAGAAGAAACACCTGCTCAAAACAACAATATTAAAGAGATAGCACCAGATGATGTCCCAAGTAGCAGAAAGAATCGGGCTACTGTTTATGAAAGCAGATCATATCTTGATTATCGTATTGCTCAGGAGGCAAGGAAACTCGACTGGGAAACCCACCGTGCTGAACGTCTCTTAAGGGAAGAAGTCCGCAAGGCAAAATCAGAAATTGAGCGTCATATAGACAACAAGGCCAAACCAGACTTAGCTTCCCAAAAGCCAGATTCTAAAATTGCCCCAGAATATGAGGTAGAAAAACAGGAAAAACATGTATATCCAAAAACTGTCGAGCAATCAGTACAGTACATAGAAACCGTTGACAAGAAGCACCCGCCGGTCGAGACCTCAGAAATACATAATGTTACAACGCCGGTTGAAAAAGTGATTGAGAGAGTTGCTGAGGCTGCTAAACGTGGTGAAGCAATTGAGAAGAGCTACGAATTGCGGCACGAAGTAAAAGACGAAGACACAGCCAACACGGCGGTTTCGGTCGGTGCAATTATGGCGGAGGCAGTGAAGGGCTTATCAAAACGTGACCAAGCACCGCAATTATCTAGTGCAGAGAGTTTGCGCAAGTTTGCTAGCATACAATCAGAGGTGCAACCCACACTCTACAAGACGGCTGTAAAAAATGGGCTGTATACAGGGTTAATGATTATAATTTTTGCCGCTATCGCGTACCTAGTCACAAGTTAGTTAGC
>CAYGHF010000030.1:0-7915 GCA_964349795.1 uncultured Saccharimonas sp. (SeqCode)
TTCTAGTACGGTCAGCCCCACCAGCTGTTCTGCGAATTTCTTTAAATCTGCCATGATATGATTCCTTGCTTAAATTAATTACTTGCTTTTGCTTCCAGAGCGCTCAGTAAACCATGAAGGTTGCCTGATAAGCTGCTGACCACACCGCGAACGGGTGAATTAAGCGTATTGATGATGCCAGCGATAAGCTGGGTTTTGCTTGGTAGACTTGCCAGTGCTTTGACTTCGTCGGCGGTAAGAAACTTACCTTCGGCAGTTATGCCTCCAACAAACTCTAGCGTTGGCTGAGTCTTTGCAAAGTTGGCAATTACTTGCGCCGGAGCTACTTCGTCTTCGCTGTTAAATGCGTACAGGAGCATGCCTTGCAGCGCGCTTGTGTCGACATCTTTCAGCGACTGAGTTTGCTCGATTGCCTTTATTACAAGGCGGTTCTTTACCACCTGCATGTTTGTCCCGTTGTCTTTGGCTTGACGGCGCAATTGCTGCAGAGCCTTGACGGGCGTACCTTTGTAGGCAGTCACGACAGTCATCTTGGAGTTTGCCAATAATTGGCTGACTTCAGAGACAACTTCGTTCTTCTTGTCTTTCGTTAATGCCATGTGAATTCCTTGTTTAAGTTTGTAGACTTGTTCCCCATGAGTACATCGGCTCCAAAAGCGCTCTTTTTGTCACCAACCAAGCAAACCTCTCCGCACCATAACAAGTATTATGCTTTGTCGACGTTCGTTGATTGTTTAACAAAAATCATCGCCTTTGGCCTCGAAGTACTCACGAGCAGCAAGTCTAGTATCGACCATTAAATTGTAAAGGAACTAAAAAAGCCTTTGGCTTGCCAAAGACTTTTCAAGTGTTCAAAAACAAATAGACATCTGTGTTTGATCTCCTCGGTGACTTAATTAAGGTTTCCCCGTCACGGTCTTTGGTAAATCCATATAATACTAGCGTATTTAACTTCTTTGGTCAATAGCTTGACAGGCTAAAATTCTTGGAGTACATTCAGTACTCGTGAGTTACACCAATTACAAGTCAAACAAGATCACAGGCCGCATGCTCGGTCTAGTGCTCGTCTTTGCCTAGTAGTTGGAGTTTAGTTCACAAAAACGTAAGAAAATTACACAAGACCGAACTCCAGCAAAGAAGGAGTTCGGTTTTTTTCTTGAGGTTATTCTGACTGGTCGGCTGAAATTTGGCTGTCCAGCGGGAGTAATCTCCCACACCATTCCGCTAGGGGGGACCCAGTCGGACGTAGCCGTACGTCAACAGACGTTTCGGTATTCACAATTTGGAGGAACGAGCAGATGATGTCAATCACTGACATGTTGGATGCAGCCGCCGATGCGATTGCAGAGTGCAAAAAGGAGTTGGCAGTCGCTTGGCTGACAGAAGTAGAGGCGCATGCCCAATTCACCACCGGACGGGAACGTCGGCAGTACTTCTGCCTTCTTCAGCAACTACAGCCAGTTCTGGTCTAGGGCAAAATCATGGAATTGGGCTGCGAACGTCGCAGGTGCTAGGTATGACTTGCAGGCAACTATGCCTCGTCACACCAAAAAGGAGATTGCCTCCCGCCCCTTGGTTATGCCAAGGCCCAACTCTACTATTTTGCTACTCTCGTCTCGTTCCTCCTTTCTTACTTTTGTTTTTTGTCTAGTTTTTGCAATTTGTATTGAGTAGCCCGCTCAGCGGCTAATCTTGTTAATTCCGGATCCTCATCCTGATTTACAAATTTCATGGCTTCCGCTAGCATGGGATGCTTTGTCGCAAGTTGTTCATGCATTTGTAGAACGAGTTTTCTGTACCCAGGGTGACCTTGTGGCGCTGTGCGCAATTCATGTAAGTGAAATGCCTCGCGGGCATTGTAGGTCACTGTCCAGCGCATTTTATGGCCGAGTAGCGTTGCATACTGAGCTTCGTAAGCGAAGCCAGCTGATTGTAGCTCGCTGTACAGTCTTGCCGATAGTTCAAAGCACTTTTCAAAATCATCGGTCAAGCCAGCATCATCAATTAATTGGGGCGTCTCAAAGCCATAACGCGGGCTGAGTTGTTGCCATTCTAGGTCATCAACCATGCGGTGTCGCTGGAGATCACGGAATATGCCATAATCACAAACAAGATCCCAAGTATAGTGTGCCTGCTCCAGAGCGCGCCCAGGGCGATGTCTTCGATTTAATCGTTCACCAATATATGCCTGAAAAACGTCGAGTTTTCTGTCTATGCTCCAACCATCTATTTTGTTGCGAATGTCCGCCAGTGAGAGATTACTGTGTTCGTATAGCATGTGCGGTACTAAATCCAGTTCATTTACTGGCCATACACGCATTAACTGGACAGCTTCGGTTTCAGCACCGTAAGAGTCATTCAAATATTTGTCTGCTAGATCCTTGACTGCGTGCCGTGTGTTTGCGAAGTAGGCAGTCATGGCACCGCCGCGTTCTGGCTTGTCGGCACGTTCTAGGAAAGTTGGGATAACCTTGCGGGCTTCTTCGAGTACTTGATTACCGGCATCACGGGCTTCCTGACTATCGCTGGCTCGCAATCTCATGATCATATTTTCCAAGGCTTGCCCGCTGGCGAAAATGCCAACCGTTGACTTGGTCGAGACAGGCAAAACTGGTCTGACTGCATCACAAGCTTGCGCTCTAATGGCAGCTTTCCACGCGCCATCTTGCTCTTCTTTGGGTACTTTGGAGTTCTTGGAAAGATAATCTGCCAAGTCGTGAACCATTTTGGAATACAGATCAAAAATGGTGTCCATGCTGCTTTTATAAGTCGCAGCAATCTTGGAGTCAAATTGTGTTGGCACAAAATACTTATAGTCACCAGCCTCGTCCTTTTGATCAAAATATATGTATCTAGTTGACTGCTCTAGATACGACGCCAGCCTTCCCCATTCTAACTGCTTGGTTAATAAGTTGCTGGCTCCTTCCACAACTATATGTTGGGCAGCAAGTTGTTGCACAGAATCATCGCCGTAGGCAGTGATAACGCGTTTGAGTAGTCCTGCATCTTTTCCTGCGTGGACGGCAAATTCATCCAAAATCGTTATACGCATGTCATCGGCGCGCCTACTCAACCGTGCCATCGCAGCGGCGATGGTCAGAGCGCTAAGTTTATCAGTGAAGCCATAAACATTACCCTCACTACTAGTAACGGCTTCCTTTAGAAAAGCTTTACCCTCAGACGTTATTTGGTATCGTTCAGATTCGTCTTTATAGACGTATGGGTTAATAGTTTCCGTTCGGGTAATCGTCGCGGAATTAATTTTGGCATTTTGGGTTGGGCTGATTGCTCGCCGAGCAGGCAGTAATGGTTCGATGGTTCTCCAAAGGATTTCATGGATGGTATCAATATCTAGTAATTTGCCATCTCGGACGCAGTCAATGCGAGTAAAGTCTTTGGGGAAGAGTTGGCACAAGTCATCATAAACTTCGACGGACTTTTGCATATGGGCGAGGTCAGCTTCGTGAATATCACGTTTTTTGTCGGTATAAGTGCGATTGTCTTTTTTGTCGACTAGCTGTTGTGCCGTCTCGGCGGGCACTCTTAGTACAAAGGACTTGTCTGGTCGTGGTATGTGCAGCATCTCAAACTCTAGGTTGTCAAGCCAGATAAAATAGCCACGTCGTTCTTCTGAGTGTTGAAACTTGGTACCTTGGTGAGCCATGTTTGAACCTGTAAAACGATTGGCAAGTACTACTTTGCCAGCAGCCAGTGCTTCAGATATTTGCTTGGAGGCTTGAAATCGATCTAATGCATAGAACAAGGATCCAGTGTATGGACCAACCTCATTGGTTGTTCCATACTCGCCGTTCAGGTATTCCTTTACAAAGTAACTCGATGGTTCATCGTACTGCGGGAAATCAAACGTCGCTACATCATAGCCTGTCTCACGCAGCCTAGTAACCAATCGTTCGAATTGTGTACCTTTTCCAGAACCATCGGTGCCCTCCAGCACTAAAAATGCTCCAGAACGCGCATAGGCGTCGGTTTTCATCGCGCTTTTAAACCTTGTATCTGCTCCGGTAGCTGCCGTTGGTCTTTGTAGGCTTTCGGTAGCATCTGTTCTGGTGCCCAGTTGGCAATTAACTCATCCAGATTAGTTCCTACCTGATACTTCCCGCTGAAGCCAGAAGCTCGACCCTCACCGTAATTACCCTCTACTTCTCCAGTTTCGTGGAAAATGGCTTGACCAATTCGTTCGCCCACAGGCAAAAGGACTGTTTCCTTCTGGTTCAGGTTAAATATCTCAAGTGTTAGGCGGTTGATGTAACCAGGGTCTACCCAGCCAGCATCAAAACAGACTGCAATGCCGTTTCTGCCCCAACTTGAGCGTGATTTTAGCTCGTAAGCACCGGGTGGCTTGATGCCAAAGAACTCGTGAGTGTGGGCTAGGATGCGTTCACCCGGCCGCAGCGGAATAACTGGATGGTCTGCTGGGATGCCTTTTAGTAGTTGCACTCCATTTTGAGCACACCAATCTTGGTGTGTTATAGCTTGGTGTGGTCCAGAAAAGTAGCGATGCACGTCATTTTCGTCGAATGGATTGTAAATAGTGTGGTCACCATCACGTTCTGTTCGGTAGTAGTAATATCCGAGGGTAACATCTAAGCTAGCATGGGCAACATGCTTGGGGTTGAACGGCACACATACGATATGGCCCTCCTCAATTGCTTTACGAATCTGGGTATTGCTGTAAACCCCCATCACTCCTCCAATTAACTATGTATATTGTACGGTTTGTCAAAACCATGACGCAAGCCTTGTAGTAGACTTTCTTGTTGTATTATTGTTCTGTTAAATTTATAACAGGGGTAGCCTAATGATAGTTCACTAGCCCTTTAATATTCGTCCGTGTTGTAGGAAACTTGTGTCCGCTTATGGCGAATATCGCTGAGTATTTTAGAGACACATGCTGACAATTGCGGGATAGTTCCGTTATTAATGATGACTATATCGGATTTGACGCCTGAACGTTCGCGTTCGGTCGGGTCTTCTATATCTCGTTCGGTCAGTTTAGGGCGCACTACGTTTAGCACGATGCCACCGGCAGAATGTATTATCTGGGCATCATTGGGGAAACGAACACCGCTTACGATACGCAGCTGTTTTTTAGATTTCAGTAATCTTTTGACCAATTCATCGTACCAAATACCGGCATCAACTTTTTTCACTAAATATCCGCCCAACCACTGCAAGAGTGACCGATAGTTAGATTTATTGGCAATTGATATGTCATGCCTAACAAGCTCGGGATTATTTCTGACATCATCAAGATATTCAAATAGCTTTTTGTATAAACTGGGGTCAGCTGCGATGCCCTGCCTCGTTAACAAGATTTGGCTGGCACTACAGCTTTTGCCGGTAATGGCTTGAACCACACTCGGCAAGTTTGCCAGCCATCTATTTATAGAAGAAATATCATCTATCTTAGGAATGTCATGCAGTTTTTTGTTTAACTGGTCGGCAACCTCAGCAACAATCATGCCTGTTTCTAAATGCATTGAGCTTGGTTCTTGTAACAACAATGCTTCGGCTACGGTTGTTTTGCCGTGTCCGATAGCACCGGCAATGCCGATCAAAATCATAGCCGTATTATAACAGGCTGAGAGAGGCGGTTACTGTAAGTTATCGAGTTTGATGGATGGACCCATGGTTGTGGTCACGAATGCAGAGCGCAAGTACGTTGCCTTTACGCTGGCTGGTTTAGCGGCTTTGACGCTGTCAATGATTGCCTTGGCGTTTTGGACTAATTTGTCTTTCCCAAAACTAACCTTTCCAACGCCAACATGGATGATGCCCGTACTATCAACACGGAATTCAACACGTCCAGCTTTCGCTTCAGTAACTGCTTTAGCTACGTTTGCCGTGACAGTACCACTCTTTGGGTTGGGCATCAATCCCTTGGGACCAAGTACCCGAGCATACTTTCCTAGTTTTGCCATCATGGCAGGCGTCGATACAAGCACGTCAAAGTCAATCGTACCTTTGTCTAGTTGCTGCAAGAACTCATCTGCGGCAGCTATGTCAGCTCCAGCTTTTTTGGCCTTTGCAATGTCATCACCATCTGCAAATACCGCGACTCGGACAGTTTTACCAGTTCCAGCTGGTAGTACAACCATTTGGCGGATGTTTTGGTCGGCTTGTTTAGGATCAACACCCAAGTTTATGTGAAGCTCAACTGTTGCATCAAATTTTGTTGGGCTAGTTTTAACAGCCAAATCAAGTGCATCGGCCAATGCGTAAGTCTTGTTTGCTTCAATTAGCTCAGAAACCTTGCGGTAACCTTTGCTGCGACGCTCCAATTTTGAACGGGCAGGTTTGACTGTCTTCTTAGGTTTTTCACTTGACGCTTCTTCGGGGGCAAGTGTTTTGCGCTCTTCCTTAGCTTGCTTAGCCTCGACTTCTTTTAGTACTTTTTCACTGCGTTTGCCAGCTTTGGCTGTAGCTTTCTTTTTTGCTGGCGTTTTAACCGTTTCAGTAACTTCAGTTACTTCTTCTGCAACTGCTATATCCTTCAATGCTTCTTCAGTTTTTTTCTTGACGGTGGTCTTTTTGGCTTCTGCCATATTATCTCCTTTGTGGTGCAATCGGCTTTCTTGGGCCTCCCACTTAGTTAGTTGCTTAAAATTGACTCAAATACTTGTCTACGTATCTTTCTAGAACTGGATTCATACCATCTAGTTTTACTGACCTAATGGCTCGGGCAATACTTTGATCATGTACATTTTCCGGCGTGTTGTAAGCAAACTCTCGGTATGCAGCCTCAGCTTCTGTGTTGGCAACTTTGTAGTTGAGTGTATTGCCACCGTGATCTGCCCATGCTGTATCGATCTCCGTTACTGCCGCAATACTGACTAGCTCATCGGGTGTGGCGTGTCCCAAATACCAAGCCTCGCCTGATTCAATTCCGGCCATACTAGTTCTCAATCTCCACACCCATGCTACGGGCGGTTCCGGCGACCATTTTTTTTACAGCTGGAATGTCGTCGGTGTTCATGTCTTTAGCTTTTACTTCGGCAATTTCAGTCAATTGAGTGTCTGACAACTTTTTTGCAATCTTTTCGCTGTTTGGTTTGCCAGAACCCTTCTTGATGCCAAGTTTGTCACGAATAAGATCATCAGTCGGGGCACTAACAACCCGAAAACTCATGCTGCGGTCTTCATAAATGGCAATGTGCACCGTTACGTTCTTGCCCATTTGGTCTTTGGTCTGTTCATTGAACGGTGTAATGAAGTCCATCATGTTGACACCATACTGACCGAGGGTACTACCAACAGGCGGCGCGGCGTTGGCTTGGCCACCTTTTAATTTCATCTTTAAATTAGCTTTTACGACTTTTTCAGCCATTATAATTTACTCCATAAATTAGTTAGTGAGTTTGCTAGTTGCAAGTAGCGAGTATTTGAAGCTTAATAATTACTCGTTACTATAATACTTGATCACTTGCAAACTGTGGCTTTAGCCACACGCGTGCGTAACAGGGCTATTGTAGCCTTTTTTACACTTTTAGTCCAGCACGTAATACTGCGGCGGGCTAAGGTTTGGCTGTGGTGACTTCAGACTCAATTACTGGGGTGCCGTGTGGCGGTGTGGTGTGCTGCCATTCAATCAAGTCCTCTGTGCGAGTTGGGTCAAGCCCATAGTTTACCATCTCGGTGCAGTCTGGTAATTCGGTGAGTTTATATTTCCCCCTGCCACATTGTGCAACAACCAATCTACCGCTGCATGTGCCGCACTTATAGACTGCCTTTGTTAACTCATCAGTTTCAGGGTGAATTTTTATAACCTCTGGTGCTCCAAGTGGGCTGAGGTCGGCAGTCGTAAACTGGTCAGAAAATGCGTCTAACCAACAATCTCCGTTTTGTAACATGTCATCTTCTCCGTATATCACTAATTCTGCGCAAAGAGTACACC
>CAYGHF010000031.1:0-7621 GCA_964349795.1 uncultured Saccharimonas sp. (SeqCode)
GTAAGCAAGGGCGTATATGGACAGATGATGAGTTACAAAACTACCTTGATAAACGAGATGACACTGTAAAACCACTTTTTGCCAGATATAGTGGCACGAAACAGATTGATAGAAGTGGCAACTTTCACCGCCTAACGGCTAGAAGTGTTCAGAGAATGGTAGCCCGCTATGCCCTGTTGGCAGGCATAACCAAACATGTTAGCCCACATACACTTAGGCATAGCTTTGCGACAGATTTATTGATGAATGGCGCTGACCTCCGTAGTGTGCAAGCGCTTTTGGGTCATAGCAACATTTCTACCACCCAAATATATACTCACGTCACGGACCCGCATTTGAAGAAAGTTCACGAAAAATTCCACCATAAATCTAGCGAAGCTTAATTTCTGGGGTCGCAGGTATCTTGATCGGCAAGGTTTACTCCTGCTAGATCGACACCGGCAAAGTTGCTATAGAGCTGTAAACGTTTACATACGGCACCGCTGGACTCTATGGCGTACAGATAAGGCGACGTGTTATCTCCCAAACGGACTTGCGTACGTTTGACTTGATCTGCCGCCTTACCAGTTACATCAATAACTGTTTGGGCACCGTTCATTGGCAAGGCATCAGTGCCAGCCGCTACTGTACAACCACCTGCGGGACAACTCAGTGCACGTATTGAAACACGAGCATCACCGTATACGGGCTTAATTCGTACTAATAAATGGCTGTAGGTGCCTCCTGCCGCCGAAAAAGATATATCAACATTACATCTAAGTGGTTTGACGATTTGCACTGTGTGCGACGGACTTGGGTCACAGTTACCAGATATTACGGGTCCGTTAGTAGTTCCTATGCCAGACACAAAAGATGTTGATGTGGCATTGTAGGGGGCAGATCCGAGGCATGGATCAAGATAAAAACTACCAGTATTGGCTGCCATCGAAGCTCGGGCATAATTGCCAGATGTCAGATTTGTAATATCAACCCGCAGTAACGGCGCTGAACTCCATGTACTGGCAGGGCTAAATTGACCGCAATTTGCACCGTTTCTGAAATTTAATAATCCACTCTGATAATCCTCCCAGCTAATTTGCAAGTGATTGGGGAATACCCCCGTGGGTGATACCGACGTAAAATCAGCAACTACCGACTTGTCTGATGTAACCTGTGAATATTCAAGACTAGTGGGATCTTTGGTTATCAGTGCACAGACGTACTGAGTTGAAAGATTGTACGCACCCAGAACATTTGAAGCCGAACCGGGCAATACCAGTTTATTTGCCATGGTTGGTTGAGTATCATTGGCTGTAGGCGTAGTGTTTATGCTGGACACACTTGCTGCCGCGCAATCGTTGATTGCGCTACTGGGGTTAGCACGAACAAACTGTACGGCGTCATTAATGCCAGATTCGGCAGCGTAGTAAGCATTGAGGCTCAGCAACCTGTCTAATGCCTGTCTTTGTTCGCGGCGAGCTATCTTTGCCATTGCCAAAGTAGTAATAGTCAAAATTATCATTATGAGCATAGTCACAACTAGTGCGACAATGCCCCTTTGGTCTTTGTGAAGCTTAAAGCTATGCTTGCTCATATGTTTCTCCTGTATACCGCAGTATGTAGCTCAGACAGACCACAAAACGAACCGCCGCCACTTCTGGATACACAATTGTTGTTCACTGTGTCGATGACAGCGTTGTCACCGTATATGATACTGACGTCTATATTGTACAAAGTCTGCGTGACACCAGTTGAGTCATTGTTGGTTATGCCAAACCCGCTGGCTGGCTTGAGCCTAGTGTGAATTGCCATCAGTTCTCTACCACTGGTGGCTGGAGTTGGGGTGGTAATATCTTGGGCTACACATGAGCTGGGATTTGGGTTACTATCTTTCCATAGAACGTGTGGGGCATGACGATTAACGGCATCGACTACCTGAACGTCTTCGAGTTCATAATCTAGGATAAAGTTGTACCTAACTGTACCGACACAGATGGCAGACACAGATGGAGTAGGAATGGCGTTAGTCACCACTGCCGATGGGGCTCTACCACTCAGTTGAACCTCACGAGAAACATCTTCCATTATCGTCCGTGCCGTATCTTGAGTTATGGCAGAGATTGACGCCTTGTGAAACTGCTGACCGATAACAAGGATTGCTGTTGTGCAAATAAGTAATATTACACTAAACACGCCAGTAGATATCATCAGCTCAATCAGAGTAAAACCACTTTGGCGATTTGATAAAGTGTCCTTGGCTAAGATCATTGGTGAATCCTGTAGGCAATCGCTACCACGCTAAACTTGAAACTGTTGGCGCCATCACCACCAACTTGGTATCTGCCTGCTGTCACATAAAACTCATCGTCTCTGAGGGGTGCAGGATTTAAAAAGGTCGCCGAACGAGGCGTATAGGCCACACCTGCCCTGTAGGTATAGCCCAGTTCATCAACGACTTTGCCATCGTCTATAGGACCGGAAACAATTGGGAATGCCGCCGAACAATCTGTCAAAGTTGGTGAAGCTGCCGCATCATCACAATAATACGCACCCAAGGCATTAACGGCACACTTTGGATCCGTGGTTGTAAAGATATAATGTATGGCAGCTATACTTTTATACAGACAAAACCCACCTATGGCCGGTGGGGAAAAAGGTGCGGTAGTTGTCACCGTAACCCCCGGCGATGTAACATTCATGATCCAGTTGGCACTGCTAGTAGTTGTGATAGCTGGGTATTTTGCTAGAAAGGCCTTTAGGCGCTCCAGCTGCATTTGCACTAACTGTGATGATTGTCCCCTTTCCTCGGCATCGCGAACCTTTCTGAGGCTCAATCGAGATAATGAGTAACTAGATGATAGTGAAAAGCCAACGATAGCCATACATATAAGAACCTCTACGATGGTATCCCCTTGTTGCCTTAGACGTTTTATGGACATGTTGTGCCCCCTATACCAGTAACATTATTCTGAACAGCGCTGTCGGCATCGGCAATATGAACCTCGGCGTACAGCTGTCGGCTTTGGGTGCCAACAATTATGGCAGCCTTCTTGCCCCCCACCCCATGCTGAAGACATATAGCAATTGTGTCATTCACGGTCGGTGTACTAGTGGCAATGCTAAGTATGTTTGAGTAAGTGATAGCTAAGCTATCTGTCCTGTCTGAATTAGGAATAGAAACCGTGTTGGCACTAAGTGAGCCCGAGGTAGTGTTGATGTTGTACTGGGGTAAACTGGTAAAAATGGCAAAAGCAGATATGTTTGGGTCTACCGCAGCTCCAGCTTTGCTGATCAGTTGAGATACTATGAGACCATTCGTAACCTTTGCCGTCTCTGATAAGTCGACAGAACTTGCCGGACCAGCAACTGGTGCGGGTCTGCTGGCACTGTAGGTCGTTATAGGTTGGCGCTTGTCATTGTAGGCTCCGCCAGCGACGGTGATGATATGAAAATCGTCTACCTGACTTGCTGGCAAAACAGTAAAATCAAAATAAACTACTTTACCCAAGAAAACACAATCAGGGTGAGTCCCCTGACCACTTGGAGAACCACCAGTACTCAAGTCTAATGCAGCCCCCGGTAAACCCCCCGCAAATTTGCAGTTATAGCTGGCATTTTCTGGGAAGTAGCCATTATTTACTTCGTTGATTATGCTCTGGATTCGGGAGTTAAAATCACGTACCCCCGTGGCAAACTCAGCTTGGGCTTGTTTACCGTTGATGGCAACCATTGCCATGACAAATAGAGCACCTGTGACGGCCAAAAATATCATCACTTCAACAAGAGTATAACCCTTGTCTTTACTGCCCCCATTCATACCTAGAATTATAGCATAAGCATGGGGCTAGATATCAGCTGTTAGCTGATATCTTATAGCAGAAGGAATTTGCGTTTGTACCAAGTCAGTATACTGGCGCCAAATAGTTTCACAATTACGGCAGCAATAATCAAAAATGGGCCAAACGGAATACGAGTCGAGGCTTTCGCCTTCTTGGTTACTAGTAGGGGTAGTGTGACTGCCGTTCCAAGTAGAGACGCCACAAATAGTAGTAGTAGGCTGTTCCATGGTCCACCAACAGAGACTCCAAGCGCATAACCAAGCTTTACGTCGCCGCCGCCAATCCACTTGCCGCCAGACACCTGAAACAGCACATAAAACAGACCGCCACCTACTAGCAACCCATATACTGAAGCCATCAGTGAGTCGACTCCTCCACCGTTCAAACCAACATCGATGACACGCTGAGTGACAACAATAAAAAATAAGCTGTAGACAATTCGGTTGGGTAATAGCATCCAGCGCAAGTCATAGATGATCAGCGCCATAAGACCGGTACATAGTGCCAGCCACAAGCTAAAATTTACCCATTCCAAACCTGTCAACGCTGCGGGCCAAAACGCATAAGAAGTGACGAAAACCGCCGCCGTTAACAGTTCAACTATGGGGTACTGGGCGGAAATAGACTTTGAACAATATTTGCATTTGCCCCTTAGCATTAGCCAGCTAACTACCGGCAATAAATCAGTCCAGACCAGTTGATGGTGGCACTTAGTGCACATTGAGCGACCTTTCAAAATTGAAAGGTCGCTAGGGCTGGGTTTGCCCTTCTTCGCCCTCTGCCCTTTGCCCTCTGCCCTGCTCTGTTCGTGTATGCGCCAAACAACTGCGTTAGCAAAACTGCCAAGACATAAACCCAAAATGGTAACTGCAACATACATCATAAACTAGGTTTAACTATATAGGACTTTCGCACTTTCTAGTAGCAACAGACCGCACCTGACTGGCTACAAACTGTCTATCTTCTCTCGGTGTAGCTATGGCTACTCCTCCAGAAGTTAAACAGTTCTCGCTTCAGTCAGCTGCACCCTGTTATCTACGCAAAAGTGCGAAAAGTCCTATATATCAAAAACCGGCCCTTTCAGGCCGTTTTTTTGATTTGAAACTTTACGTTCCTAGCTTTCTTGGCAAGTCGTAAGTCTACCAGAAGCAGTTTCGATAGCGTATACAGCCGCCACCGTTCGTGTAGTTTGGCCAGTTCCACCAAAGTCCGTGGCAGTAGCGTTGCACTTAGAACCTGTACTTACATATACTAATGCGTCGTTATATCCGCCACCTGTAACTGTGGCATTACTATTATTTGCAAAAATAAAGCCATTCGCTGTATAAGCACCTGAACAAACGTTATTTGTCAGTACTGCAGCGGTTGGACGAGTGTAAAAACCAAGTTTTGCACCCTGCATGGCTGTACAAAAGTTAAGGTCTGATGCTGGCATAGCACCACTGTTATTGTTGGCATATTCAGTTATCGCACCTAGGGTAGCTGCAATGTCGTTTTTTCGATTTGTGTTACGACTGTTTCGTTGCAAAGCTGGAACAGCCAAAAATACAATCAGCAGTATAAGTCCCGCGATGGCAAGCACAATCATAACCTCGATGATGGTGAAGCCCTCTGTTCGTTTACGTAGTTGTTTTAGCATTTAACATGCCCCCCTTAAGAAATAGTTATTTTACTCTATGAAACGATATTACGACGCTAATGCTAAAAAAGCAAGCTTTTTGTTAGGGATGAGGTTAAAGGGGTGAGGGTGAAGGGTAAAAAGAAGCTCAGCCCTGATTATTTTATGACGCCCTTATTGACCAAACCGTAAACTGGCAACAAAATTGCCGCCACGATAGTCATAGCCACAATTCCAAGCACAATCATCAGCACTGGCTCAATAATGGTAGAGATAGTTTTGATCTGTTCATCGACTTCTTTTTCGTAGTAGCTGGCAACTTTTTCTAGCATTGCCTCGAGCGAGCCGGATTGTTCACCAATACTTATCATATTTGGAACAAGCTCTAGGAAGTTGGGGTCATTTGCCAATGATTCTGATAGAGCCTTACCGCCCTTTACTTTCTCTGACGCACGTTTTAGCGACTCCGATATATGTATATTATTCACAGCCCGAGCCGTAATCTCCAAAACCTGTAGTAGCGGTACGCCACTAGATACTAGCGTTGTGCCAGTGCGAGCAAAACGAGCCATATACATCTTCATAAATAACGTACCAATTGGCCATGCCCGCATTTTTACCTTGTCGACAACCCTTTTACCCCCGAGTGTTCGTATCCACCTTGTGCCAAAGAAACCCGATAGCGCCAATATAACTAGAACCACCCACCAGTACTTTGTAGTCACGTGAGAAACAAATAATAGTGCCACGGTTACAAATGGCAAATCGGCCCCCGGTAGCCCTTCGTAAAGCAGTTCTACTTGTGGCAGGACCTTGATAATCATAAAACCTACTACCGCGCCCATGACGCCCATGACGACAGCCGGATAAACCATAGCGCCACGCACTTTGCTAAGGATTTCGGCGTCTTTTTCTTGCTGATCGGCGATGCGCTCCAATGATCTGTCTAACGTACCAGAAATTTCACCGGCTGCGACCAAGCTGACAAAAACTTCACCAAAAACGTCAGGAAACCTACTGAGCGCAACAGAGAAAGAAGAACCCTCTTCTACGTCGCCGATAATCTGCCCAATAATAACTTTTAGCGGCTTGCTGGTTGACTGAGTCATGACACTTCTAAGACTCTGAACTAGAGGTAAACCAGCATTAATAAGCGTAGAAAGCTGCCGAGCAAACAAAATACGATCTTTTGTACGAACACGATTAAACAACCTGCCAAGCCCACTACTACTGCCCTGTTGCAACTCTATGTCTATGGGCGAAAGACCTTGGTCTTTTATCAGTTTTGCTGCCGCTTTTTCACTATCTGCCTGTACGGCAGACTGAATTTTTTCACCAGATTTGGTGTTACGCGCAGTGAACTTGTATGTCAGCATTGACAATCTCCTGCGGAGATAAGGGCAGAGGGCTTAGGGCTTAGGGCTGAGAAGAGAGGGCTGAGTCTATCCTCTGCCCTCTGCCCTGTTCCCTCTGCCCTATCAAAAATCATAATTAGCCTCTCATTAGCCTATCTAGTTCGTCCAGATCAACCGCGTAGTTACGTGCTTCTTCGTAGCTGATTGTGCCGTTGTGAATGAGCGTAACCAGAGTTTTGTCCATAGATTGCATGCCATACTCAGCACCAGTTTGAATGACGGCTTCTAGCTGGTGGCTCTTGCCCTCACGGATGATGTTTCGCACGGCTGGCGTAGCAATAAGCACTTCCGCCGCTGCTGTCCTACCACCGCCAATCGAAGGAATCAATCGCTGTGAACAGATCGCCATCAGGATATTTGACAGTTGAGCCCGAATTTGGGGTTGTTGGTGAGGTGGAAAAACGTCAATCATACGGTCAATACTCTGAGCCGCCGAGTTGGTGTGCAGGGTTGCCAGCACCAAGTGACCGGTTTCTGCAATTGTGATAGCAGCCGCGATAGTCTCAAGGTCACGCATTTCTCCAATCAGCACAACATCTGGGTCTTGACGCAGACTACTTCGAAGCGCAGCGCTAAACGAGTAGGTGTCGTAGTGGACTTCACGCTGAACGATAACGGCCTTTTTTGACCGATGGGTAAACTCAATTGGATCCTCTATAGTCACAATATGAGCCGAGCGCTCCATGTTTATCTTGTGAATTATTGCAGCAAGAGTTGTCGATTTACCCGATCCAGTAGGACCAGTTACAAGCACCAGCCCACGAGGATAA
>CAYGHF010000032.1:0-7618 GCA_964349795.1 uncultured Saccharimonas sp. (SeqCode)
GTAGTGTCGGGGTCGCAGAATGTGACCGAGCCCCGCAGGGCCCTCCAATTTAGAATTTTGATGTTTATTCCCACTCTGTAGTGCCTGGTGGTTTGCCTGTCAAATCAAGGAAGACTTGGCTGATACCCGGTACCTCAGTCAATAATCTTTGAGAGACTGATTGGACAAACTCAACACGCATATCCTTGCCAGGAATCATTGCCTGCACCGTCATAAATGTAGAAGTTGTCACTGGGCGCAGGACGATAGACCTTTGGCCTTCAGAGCCAAAAGAAAGAGGTAACAAAACTACCGGAACTTGTTTAGCAGTCCGGATAACACCACTAGTACGCATTTCTTCGAAGACTATCCTATCAGCGTGTCTTAACTGTGTGCGGGCAGTCTCATCGAGTTTGGTGGGTGTTATAGAGAGTTCGCCAAGTCTATCGTTCCCAACTGCCACCACCACCCGATTTATGTGGTCACGAAATAGTGAGGGCAAGTTTAGTGCTAGTTGGTGAAGTGCTCCCCATGGTCGGTCAGCGCTAAGTGCGACAGCTGAAACGTGCGATCGCTCATCACCACCAACCCCAACGTTGCGTATAGGTAGCAACACAGCCTTTACCCCCGGTGCAATTTGATCGACATAACTTTGGATAGCTACATCAACACCCGCATGAAGACGCTCAAATTCACTCCCTCTGCCATTCGAGCATAATATACGAATGGCTAGACCCGGACCGGGGAAGGGATGTCGGTTGACTACTTCATCTGGTAGTCCCAAATGATGGCCGAGATTTCGAACCTCGTCTTTGAATAGCTCATCCAATGGTTCCAGCAGTAGGCCGCGAGCTTTGAGATCTCGGACTTCCTTAACTTGATTATGGTGAGTTTTGATTAATGCGGTGTGGGTATCACCCGTACTGTGTCCACTTTCAATTCGGTCGGCGGCGTTAGTGCCTTGTAAAAGCATGGCTTCTTCAAGCCCGAGCTCAGCTACAAGTCGATTTTGAATGTCTATAAAGGCCTTGCCAATAATTCTGCGTTTGACTTGGGGATCGGTTACGTCAACTAATGGGCCAACTATTTCCCCGTCTTGTTCCATAGTTGCACCACTGAAATAATCCGCAGCGTCAACTTTTGTTACAGCTACTCCAAGATGCTTTAATAGGTCAATTACAGCTTCATCTTCGTGTCTCATAAAACCGTTATCAATATAGTAGGCATGTAGTTTGTCTGGCGCGACCTCGGTGGTGGCCAGAGTAGTCGCAACGGAAGAGTCGACCCCGCCACTTACAAAAGCAATAACATGATTATTGCCAACGCGCTCATGAATTTCGCTTCGCAAGCGTTCAATTAATGTTTCTGTTTGGTCCTGAACTAATGAGGGGTCGGCTTGCAAATTGGCGATGTTTTCAAAGAAATTTTTGAATAGTTGATAACCTTCCGGTGTGTCGTCAAAAACCTCTGGGTGAAATTGCACACCTATCATATTGTCTTTGGCGATTGCCGCAATAACAGTTCTCTCTTCGGTTACGTGCTGACCTATAACAGTAAAATCGCTAGGTACTTCAGCAACGAAGTTGCCATGCGTAAACAGCGCAGTTTGCTCAGTCTTTGTGTCTTTGAAAAATGTGTGGCTTGTGTTTACGGAAGTAGTCACGCGACCATCTTGTCGTGCTTGACCACGCTCTACTTTCCCGCCATGAGCAGAAACCATGGCCTGCATTCCGTAACAAATACCTAGAATGGGCATACCCGAATCCCAGATATTTGGATCTGGCATTGGGGCATCAATTTCCTGAGAATTTGCTGGACTACCAGATATAACTATGGCTCCGTACTTACCCTGCAGATCTTCAACCGGCGTATTAAGTGGCAGCACATTTGCATGGTAACCAAGTCTCTGTGCGGCTTTTTGCACCAAGTCGACATATTGACCACCAGCGTCAAGTACTGCTACAGAGCTTTGTGGACCTAGAATTTCAGGACTAGTATCTAAATCAAGAAATCTCTGAGAGGTATCTCCATCCATTGACTTATCAAAACACAGAAGTTGTAGTATGTAAAACAAATGAGGGCACAAATTAGTAAACACGTTGCTCATGCTTTGGATTTGGTAGCTGGCTTGCTAGGCTGAGGTAACAGGCTATCAAAATGAGGAAATGGCGCTTCAGGCGCACCACACTGATCATAGCTTTCTCGGTGGCGGTAGTATTGGGTGTGGCAAGCGCTGGTTGGGTGCCGGCTTTTTCAACAAACTACCTGTACCCTGCGATATTGCTGACTTTAGTTTTTGCAAAACACAAAAATATTACGGCACTAGTAACGTTGTTGCTACTAGGACTGGTTATTGGGAATTGGCGGGGAGCTATCGTAATGCAACGTCTTGACCCACTAACCGACTTGTACGACCAACAGGTTGTCTTGACGGCAACGGCTCAGTCGGACGGTATCTATAGTAATAATAGTCAGATAAGTTTTGACGTTGGCAGTATACAAATTAGTGATCCAGAGCAGATAAACATTCCGGGTCGAATCAAGGTTGAAGGCTTTGGAGCAAATGCTGTTTACCGAGGTGACGTGGTTGAAGTAGAAGGCAAGTTGCGCGACACGCTTGGTTCAAGACAAGGTCGGATTGGCTTTGCCCAGATCAAAGTGCTGGGCAGAAGTGACAGCGTGATTGGTGATATTCGTCACAACTTTTCAGCTGGCGTATTTTCTGCGCTACCTGAGCCGCAAGCATCGTTTGGTCTGGGGCTGCTTATTGGTGAAAAAAATACGCTGCCCAAAATTGTTACCGATAATCTGGCAGCCGTGGGTCTGACACACATTATCGCCGTGTCGGGGTATAACCTTACCATCATCGTCACAGCAGTCAGAAGGTTACTGGCAAAACGTTCAAAATACCAAGCAGCTTTATGTGCCACATTGCTGGTAGCCGCTTTTGTACTGCTGACCGGCTTTAGCGCTTCGATAGTCAGGGCTTCAATAGTTAGCATGTTAAGTATAATTGCTTGGTATTACGGCAGGACCTTTCGCCCCGTGTTGCTGATTACATTTACGGCTGCCGCTACAGCAATGTGGAATCCGATATACGTTTGGAGTGATGCTGGCTGGTATTTGTCGTTTTTGGCATTTTTTGGCGTGTTGGTATTGGCGCCGCTTCTCATAAAGCGTTTTTCTTCTGCCAAGAAACCTAGTGTCGCTAAGCTACTTATTACTGAGAGTTTGTGTGCTCAGCTAATGACATTGCCGTACATTTTATACACTTTTGAAAGATTATCTCTACTCGCTCTGCCTGCCAACCTTATTGTTGTGCCACTTGTCCCTGTTGCTATGTTGCTATCGATGGTAGCGGGTTTGGCAGGCATGTTTGCAACTACCTTTGCCGGTTGGTTTGCATGGCCAGCAAAAGTTATTCTGACCTACATATTAGACGTGGCAGGCCTGTTTGCCAAAATTCCACAGGCAGTTGTCCAAAGGAAAATGTCTGTCGGCGGGCTTATAGTTCTTTACAGCAGCATACTAATTATCATTTTGGCATTGTTACGAGCCGTGGCAAAGCGTGCTACAATAACAGATATAAGCAGTGTAAATTCTAGGAGTTTGTAGCAGTGTCAGGACACTCAAAATGGTCCACCATCAAACGGCAAAAGGGCGCCAAAGACGCAGCCCGAGGCGCCGTGTTTACAAAACTGGGTAACTTGATTGCGATTTCTGCCCGAGCCGGCACTGACCCGACAACTAACTTCTCGCTTCGCCTTGCTATAGACAAAGCCAAGGCTGCCAACATGCCACTAAACAACATCGAACGCGCCATTGCTAGAGTGAAGGATAAAGATGCCGCCGAGCTGCATGAAGTTATGTATGAGGGCTATGGACCGGGCGGCGTGGCAATCTTAGTGGAATGCGCCACGGATAATATCAACCGCACATACCCAGAGGTCAAGTTGGCTTTTAGCAAACATGGTGGCAACATTGCCGAAAAGGGAGCTGTAGCATTTCAGTTTGATAAAAAAGGCATGATACGAGTGAGTGGTAATGGGGATGATTTATTGATGCAGGCGATTGATGCTGGCGCGGAAGATATGCACGAAGAAGGCGCGGAGTCGGTGATATATACAGACGCCAAAGATTTAGCCAAAGTTCGTGATGGGTTGCGTGACGCTGGCTTGGAAATTCTGGAGGCAGAACTAACGTATGTGCCAAATAACACGGTTGAAGTTACTGATGCCGCAACTGCTGGCAAAGTTATGCGGGTAATGGATGCTCTAGAAGACCTAGACGACGTTACAGCCACACATGTAAACTTTGATATTCCGGAGGAGCTTCTTGGTCAATAAACGAATACTAGGGATTGACCCCGGCACGGGCATTCTGGGCTTTGGTGTTATTGAGATTGATGCCAAAAATAAGGCGCATTTAGTGGATGCTGGGGTTATCAGAACACCTGTAAAGGAAGATGACGCAGTACGTTTGCAGACTATTTATGAGGAACTTAACGACATTATTATGAGCACAAAACCGCAGATAATGTCAGTCGAAAAGTTATTTTTCTCTCAGAATGTCACAACGGCAATGACAGTCGCACAAGCAAGAGGAGTTGTTCTTTTATGTGGGCAGCAGAATCAGCTTGAACTGCATGAATATACTCCTCAGCAAATCAAAATGGCGATTACTAGCTACGGCAAAGCCGACAAGAAACAGATGCAGGAAATGGTGCGTGTAATACTTGGTCTAAAAGAAGTGCCCAAACCAGATGATTGTGCCGATGCTATTGCTGCCGCACTGACACACGCCCAGAGTATGCGATAATAGTTTTGATGATAGCGACACTTTCTGGCAAAATTGCCGAAAAACTAGGGGAGTTAGTAGTTATTGATGTGGCTGGAGTTGGCTACGGCGTTCTGATGCCTCTAGAGGATTACACTAAACTGCCTAAAAATGAGGTAGTCAAAATATACGTCTACGAGCATATCCGTGAGAATATGCACGATTTGTATGGTTTTGTGTCCTTGGACAGCAAGGGCTTGTTTGAGCAACTACTAGATGTGAACGGTGTCGGACCTAAAATGGCACTTAATATTTTAGGAGTTGGCACAACGAATGAAGTGCGGACGGCAATTGCTGGTGGCGACACCAAGTTTATCCAAGGAGCAAATGGTGTGGGAAAACGCGTAGCCGAACGTGTGGTGGTAGAGCTAAAAGACAAGGTAGGTTTAGTTGCCAGTACCAAAGCCGATGCTCTACTGATGGGTTCCGATGCCGGCAAGCAAGACGAAGCAGTGCAGGCTTTATTGGCACTCGGCTATGATCTTGTTGACGCAGTAGCGGCACTAGCTGATGTTAGTGATAAGTTATCGGTTGAAGATCGGGTCAAGCAAGCACTAAAAGGGCAGACGTCATGATAGAGCGCATCGTTACTGGTGATGAAACGACAGACCCAATTGAAGTTGAGATGGAGGTTACTCTAAGACCACATGATTTTGCCAACTACATAGGGCAGGATCATTTAAAGAAAAATTTGCAGCTCTCAATTGCCGCTGCCAAAAAGCGTGGTGAACCACTCGACCATGTTTTGCTTTACGGCCCCCCAGGGCTTGGCAAGACGACTATGGCAACAGTGATTGCAAACGAGATGGGTTCAACTATTCGAGTTACAAGCGGTCCGGCAATTGAGCGAGCAGGTGACCTTGCCAGTTTGCTGACAAATCTTCAGGACGGTGACATATTATTTATTGACGAAATTCACCGACTTCACCGAACGGTTGAAGAAGTACTTTACAGTGCGATGGAAGATTTCAAGCTGGACATCATGATTGGCAAGGGACCAAGTGCAAGGAGTCTGCGGCTTGATTTGCCAAAGTTTACACTCATTGGCGCCACAACTCGGACTGGTTCATTGGCTTCACCACTGAGGGATCGCTTTGGCATGATTCACAGGCTAGAATTTTATAAGCCAGATGAAATTCGCCAAATTATTGAACGGGCTGCCAAGATACTAAAAGTAAAAATACATGGCGAAGCTGCCAAGACATTGGCAACCCGAGCACGACTGACACCACGTATTGCTAACCGACTTTTGAAACGGGTTCGCGACTACGCAGATGTGAATGGTGATGGCATCGTTGACACAGAAATCAGTAGCAAGGCTTTGGCGCTTCTAGAAATTGATGAGCTTGGTCTGGATCCGGCAGATAGGATGCTACTAAATGCCATAATTGACAATTACAAGGGTGGTCCGGTGGGGGTAGAGACGTTGGCGGCACTGACTTCTGAAGAGAGGGGCACAATTGAAGACTTCTTTGAGCCGTATCTGATGCAGATTGGTCTGCTAGAACGAACACCAAGGGGTAGAAAAGTTACGCCCAAAGCCTACGAGCACCTAGGTAAACAACAAACAAAAACGAAACCCGCCAATCAAACCAACCTGATATAATGGGGCACATGGATAATCAACTACATGTAGCAACCAACAGTGGCATCGAAAGCCTAATTGAAGGTGAAACTAAACTAACAGAAGTACGCAGACATCCTTTTGGTTTGGTCGTATTATATTTTCAAGCTGCAATCGGGGTTCTAGTAGGCTTTGGACTTATTATGTTCCTGATTGGAAGTCTAGTTGGTGATAGCACCGGTTTTCGTACCTTGCTGAGTCTGGTTGGAGTTGTCGTGGTTGCGCTCATGATGTTACTTCTGCTGATTGCTACTTACGTTTATCAACAGAATAGACTAATTATCACTGATAAAAACCTAACTCAGGTACTCCAGCGAGGTATTTTTAACAGGCAAGTATCCGAGCTATCGATGGCAAATGTAGAAGACGTGACAGCAGATAAAAGGGGTCTATTTCCTACTTTGTTCAATTTTGGTGAACTAAGAGTAGAGACAGCCGGTGAACAAAACAATTTTATTTTTGCCTACTGTCCGCGCCCTGGTTACTATGGAAAAATTATTCTTGATGCGCGGCAGCGTTATATAGATAATGACCCCGAAGCTATGAAGCGAGCGAACGAAAGACTGAACGTTCCGCCTGCTCCTGTTCCTATTGACCCTACTCGCTAAATGGATTGTCGCGTGCTTGCTTAAATAGAGATTGGACTTCTACGTTTTGATCTTGCAGATTCTGAATTTTTTTCAGTAGTTCTGGCTCAATTTTTGGTCGCTGCACCGACTGAAGTTTTTCTGATACTGCGTCATCAGTTGGCTCTGATCGGTTGAGCAAGTTTATTCTCAGCACTATGAAGCTATAGGTAAACAACATTATCAGAAGGTATATAAAAACTCCGTTTAGAAAAACAATTTTCTTTATTCTTTTGAATAGCGGGCTGAAATTTTGAAGTGATATGTTCATGGTTTTACGTATACGTTAACAGCTATGGTAAAAGTAACAAGCTTACGGTTTTTGGTGTCGGGGGTAACAGTAATACTGGAAACCTGTGATGTTCGGCGGTTTTTTTCTAACTTTGCCAAAAAATTTGTTAGCTGCTGGAAACTCACGGGCTTAGCACTATCTGATTGCAGGGTGATTTCCATTAAGTACAGTCCGGGGATGCCATCAACAGTTTTTAGTTGGGTAGTTGATGTTTTTGTTGTGCTAGTTTTGCTTTGGGTTTGACCTAAAGTTGAGCTAGGG
>CAYGHF010000033.1:0-7553 GCA_964349795.1 uncultured Saccharimonas sp. (SeqCode)
GTCGTACCGGTGAGCTGAACTCAAAACTTCTAGGGATGATCTTTGTGATGAAGTTCCAGGCTGCGGCTATGAGTCGAGCTAATGTCCCAGAAGACCAGCGACCAGATTTTGGTCTGTACGTTGATGAGTTCCAGAACTTTTCTACAGATTCGTTCGCGACTATCATGTCAGAAGCACGGAAGTATCGACTCAATCTGATAGTTGCCAACCAATTCACAACCCAGTTAACAGATGAAATTCGCGACGCAGTCTTTGGTAACATGGGCACGATTGTCTCATTCCGTGTTGGCCAGAACGACGTAGAGTCACTTTCGAAATATTTCCAGCCAACTTTCGATAGTGAAGATCTGCTAAGAGTACCGAACTACAACACGATTACTCGTACACTAATTGGTGGTGTCCCGACACAGCCATTTAGCATGGCTACATTGCCTCCACTTGGCTCGCCTAGTAAAGACCTTGCCACTGCCCTGAGGCAGCTCTCAGCGGCTAAGTATGGCCGTCCTAAGGCTAAAGTCGAGAAGGATATATTCGCCAGACTTGCAACGCAGGAAGTCCCAAAGCCGGCATTTAATGGCTCCAATCCATTTGGTAGCGGAGCACCACCACGCCAAGGTGTACCACCAAAACCAGCCCAAGCTGCCGGTGCTTCCACGGGATCATCATTTTTGGATGAATGGTTGGCAAAGCGCAGAACCGCTGCACCAGTTAATAATCAGAGCCCACCAACAAACCCAAGTAGTGTCATGGCGCAATCCAAAGGTACAGACAACATTTCTAGCAACGAATTAGAGAAGAAAGAAGTAAGCAGCATCGCAAACGAACTCAAACAAACACTAGGCAATAGTAGTACGCCCCAAAACGTGCAACAGCCGATTGCTACGGCTACCCAATCGGACACAACAGATACCATCCACATAGATAGAGATGGTAATCTGCAGTCTAATTAGGATTATTTTTTAGATATTCGTGTCACTCGTACCAGCATCTCAAGGACTAATCCTAAGATATAGCCAGCTCCAAAAAGCATTATAAGTACTAGATAGTTATAGCTAAAGCCGTAACGCTTGGCGGCAATCAACAGCGCAAGGCTACCAACTAGGGCAGCAAACGAACCGGCAAGAAAGCCAGAAGGTCGGGCGATAGTCACGGCACCTATCGAGCTAGCTTTCTCTACCAAAGGTTGGTGTATAAGTTTGCTGAGCGTTCTCTCGGGACGGCTAAGGTGCGTTTGAACCTTGCGTAGGGTCTTTCTATAGCTTGTGTTTTTAACAGCTCTATTGATGGTCATTTGGGGGTTAGACTGTTTCTCGCCAACAGTGATTTCCTTACCACTAATGGCAACTTTTTCAACGCTATGTCGTACGTTTTCTACGTTTAATTCAGGTGATTTTTCAGCCTTTTCTTTCAACTTCTCTTGTTGATCGTGTTTTTCTTTGGAAGTGTCGATACTCCCAATAACTTTTTCACCACTGTCGTTTAGTCGCTCAGTCATTAGAATGCTCCATTTGAAAAGTCCTTACGCACAATATCTAGTTCCTTGGCCATAAGTCTAGAACGGGCAAAGAAGTAGCCAACCATTGTTGTCAGTGCAAATCCAATGGCAAGGCTAGTGCCGGGGCCGGTTTTCGGCAATTCGCCAGTCACAAGCTCGGTTTGCTTTGTGATTGAAGGAGGTAATTTGATTGTGACGGTGTCACCGTAAACATTTGTCATAACCATGTCAAAACGACCTGGGTCTGATGTCGAACGTGGCGTAGCTGGGAGGGGATTCTTCACTTTTACGGTAATCTTCTTTGTGACACTTGATTTTGCCTTTATGGACACAGCCGGCCAACTGACGATACTACCTGTGCCCAAGCGGCCACCGTTTAGGCTCGTTACGTCTGCGTAATCTAGGATATCACTGATATTTTCTTGGATAACAAACTTGGGGATGGTAATGTTTGCAGTGTTTTCGGCTACTAGAGAATACTCTATGACATCACCCGGTTTTGCTACCGTACCGTTGGCATTGGCGACATTTTGAGTAATGTTCTTAGCGCGTTTGTGTATGTCTATGCAGTCTTCAATGTCTTTTATGCTGCCTGATTCGTCACAGGCCTTTTGAACTTTTATACGTTTAACGCAATCCCCAGCCGCACTACCTTTGGCAACCTTGCCACCGTTGTACTTCACTGTTAGCCGGAACACAAACTGTCCGGCAGTATTGGCCGCGAATGAGTGAGACGTCGGATCGTTCGCCACATTATCTCTAAAACCAATTCCGGTTTCAGAGGCTCTACCGATCACTTTATTATTAGCTGCGTTGACATATTCGTAGTACATGTCGACTTTTTGACCCTTCGGAAGGTTTTTGCCACTGGCCTGACCCCTAATCGATACTTGTGAGCCGAGCTTAACTCTGGCACCGTCGGCCACACTCATCATCAAGTTGGTACAACTTAATTCAGCCGGCGGAGGCGGAGGTGGAGGCGGATTAACTGGGGGGATCCCAATGAATACAAGGTTGCCACAGTTGTATAGAATAAAGAAACGAAGACCGTCCTTATTGACCCCAGATAGAGCTTGATAAGGGCTTGGACCTCCACTATCCCAACTCCAAAGGTAGCGCATCCAAACACGACCACCATTGGCACCTTCTATATTTACAGGTTGCTCACCAGCTAGACCATAGGGCTTTCGTCCCATGGAGTATAGTCGTCGTTCGTGGTCGGTTGATTTTAGTGGGACTGTTTCAGCCTGTCCCACATCACCGCAAGTTATGTTGTAGTGGTCTAGTATCTTCCCAAAGTCTTTATTGCTATCTATGCAATGCAGCACAGCTTGGTCGCGGGTAGTGAAGCCGCCATTTATCAGGTCATTCTCTGGACTAGCTGAAACAGAGGACTGCGGTGGAGAAATCACTGCAAAGACTTGGATGAACATGGCCAGTATAAGTAGTACCAAGCCGGTTTTTCTGACAGAACTTTCTTTGTGTATTCTTTTGGCGTAAAAGGACAGCTGATTGATTAGGCTGGGGTTGAAGGGCAGGTTGCTAATTAGTTTTTTGTACATTATCTTCTCTACTCACTTGTATGAAACGCTCCTGCTTATTCAACCATAAACACTGACAATATAACAAGTCACCAGAGGTTGTAGACAGTGGATAAATCCTCTATAATAAGACTTAACGAAAGTTTAAGGGTGTGAGAGGGTTCGTTAGAAGTGGCTAAAAGCAAAGACTATGATTCACAATCTATACAAGTCCTAGAAGGGCTTGAACCAGTACGTAAAAGACCTGGAATGTACATCGGTGGTACTGGTATTGAGGGTCTTCACCACCTTGTTTGGGAAATTGTTGATAATGGTATCGATGAGGCGCTAGCTGGTCATGCCACGGAGGTGTCAGTAAAGCTATTGGCTGATGGGGGCGTCACTGTTATTGATAATGGTCGTGGTATCCCGACCGATGTACACCCAAAGACTGGCAAAAGTACAGTCGAGACAGTGCTAACGGTACTGCACGCCGGAGGAAAGTTTGGCGGTGGTGGCTATAAAGTATCTGGTGGTTTGCACGGTGTAGGTGTAAGTGTTGTCAATGCTCTATCAACACGAATGATTGTGACAGTGTCGAGAGATGGTAAGCTCTATCGCCAAGAATATGAACGTGGTACACCAAAAGCTGACCTAAAAGTAATTGGCAAGAGTGAGCACAACGGTACTGAGATCACTTTTTATCCTGATGAGACTATTTTTGAGACAGTCAAGTTCAATGATGAAACTATTCTTGATAGACTGCGACACGCGGCTTATCTAACTAAAGGCATCCGAACTAGCCTAGAAAATGAAGCTGATGGAACTCGTTATGGCTTTTACTTTGAAGGAGGCATTCAATCTTATGTTAAGCATCTCAACTACGGCAAAGACGTCATGGATGAAGATGTGTTCTACGTTGATAAGCACGTTGATGAAGTTCAAGTCGAGATCGCCATGCAATACACTGATGCCTTCAATGAGTCCATCAGAGCCTTTGCTAATAATGTCTATAACCCCGACGGCGGAACTCATCTAACAGGTTTTCGTGCCGCACTTACCCGTGTTATCAACGACTATTCACGTAAAAATGGACTTATCAAAGAAAAAGAAGAGAACTTGTCCGGTGAAGACACTCGAGAAGGGCTAACAGCCGTTATTTTGGTCAAGTTGCAAGACCCACAGTTTGAGGGTCAGACTAAGAATAAGCTTGGGAATCCAGAGATTCGCGGTTGTGTCGAGCAAGTATTATCAGAGTATCTCAACTATTATCTAGAGGAACACCCAAGTGTAGCGCGCAAAATTGTCGGCAAAGCACTCTTAGCCGCCCGTGCTCGTAAAGCCGCCCGTGCTGCCCGTGAGAATATAATTCGTAAGGGAGTACTAGAAGGTTCAGGATTGCCCGGAAAATTGGCTGACTGTTCTTCGCGCGACCCAAGTAAGTCGGAACTGTACATTGTAGAGGGTGACTCAGCTGGTGGTTCTGCCAAATCTGGACGCGATAGCAAGACGCAGGCGATCTTGCCGTTAAGAGGTAAAGTCCTAAACGTAGAACGTGCTCGTCTAGATAAAATGCTCGCAAATAATGAAATCGTGACTCTTATAAAAGCCTTAGGCGTTGGTATAGAAGAACAGTTTGATATGGCTGGTCTTCGCTACCACCGTATTATTATCATGACCGACGCCGATGTAGACGGTTCACATATCAGTACACTACTTTTGACCTTCTTCTTTCGGCATATGCGACCAATCATAGATGGTGGTTATTTATATCTGGCAAAGCCGCCACTATTTCTACTGAAATCAAGTGGTAGTAAAAGACAATATGCCTATAGCGATGGTGAAAGAGATCGCCTAGTCGACGAATTGATTGCCGAGCGTAAAGATCGAGGCACCAAAGTCAGCAGCGATGAAGATCGTAAAAAACAAGCTGGTTTAAGTGACATTCAGCGCTACAAAGGTTTGGGAGAAATGGATGCCGACCAGTTGTGGGAGACGACTATGAACCCCGAAAACAGAGTGCTTGTACAGGTAAAACTCGATGATGCCGAAAAAGCTGACGCTATCTTCAATAAGCTCATGGGGACTGAAGTTGAGTTGCGCAAAAACTTTATTCAGACACATGCAAAATTCGTAAAGGATCTGGACGTATAGGTTATGAATGACGATAGCAAAGACACTGGCAAGATAATTAGCAACGCCGATAACGTTTTTGATAACGTAGAACTGGTTAGTAGTGACCACTCGAGAACACTTGAGCTTCGTTCTGTTGAGGATGTGATGGAGGACAGTTACCTCCGTTACTCTATGAGTGTTATTGTTGCTAGGGCACTTCCTGACGTCCGTGATGGTCTCAAGCCAGTGCACAGACGCATCTTATACTCAATGGACAAAAACGGTTGGAAGCCGGGTTCAAAATTCGTCAAGAGCGCACGTATAACCGGTGATGTCATGGGTAAATATCACCCACATGGCGATGTTGCTATCTATGACGCCATGGTTCGTTTAGCACAAGACTGGTCTACGCGATATCTCTTGGTAGATGGTCAAGGTAACTTTGGCTCTATGGACGGCGATCCACCAGCTGCCCAGCGTTACACCGAGGCTCGCATGGCCAAAGCCGGCTCGGCACTACTCGAGGATATAGACAAAGAAACAGTACCATTCCGCGATAACTATGACGGTTCCGAGCAAGAACCAGAGGTTTTGCCAGCTAAATTACCAAACTTGTTATTAAATGGACAGATTGGTATCGCTGTTGGTATGGCAACCAATATTCCGCCCCACAACTTGAGTGAGCTAGTTGACGCCATAGTTGTCCTTATAGATAAGCCAGATGCCACCTTGGATGATCTGCTAGAACACGTTAAGGGCCCAGACTTTCCAACTGGGGGCATTGTCTATGGTCGTGACTCAATCCGAACAGCTTTCGCTACTGGTAGGGGTGGAGTTGTAGTTAGGGGCGTGGCATCGGTAGAAGAGGGTGAAAAAGGCAAGCAACGCATTATCATTACAGAGATTCCATACGGTGTTAACAAGGCTGGATTGCTAGAAAAAATTGCAGATTTGTATAAAGATAAGAAGATTTCTGGTCTTAGCGACCTACGTGATGAAAGTGCACGAGGCAATGTTCGGTTAGTGATTGACCTCAAGAAAGATGCTTACCCAAAGAAGTTACTGAATCAACTTTATAAGCTGACACCACTCCAGCAGACAGTTCACTACAATATGTTGGCCCTTATTGATGGCATACAACCACGTGTGCTGGGGCTGCAGGATATTTTGCAGGAGTACATCAAGCACCGACAGGTTGTGGTTAGAAAACGCACAGAATACGAGCTACGAAAGGCCAAAGATCGGGCACATGTTCTTGAGGGGCTCAAGATTGCTTTGGACCACATCGACGAAGTTATTGCGACTATCCGTGCTAGCCAGACTACAGATGAAGCTCAGGCAAACCTAATTAAAAAATTCAAACTCAGTGAGATTCAAGCCAAGGCAATATTGGCAATGCAGCTACGAACTCTTGCTGGTCTAGAGCGTCAGAAGATCGAAGATGAATTAGCCGAGCTGGTAAAAATTATTACTGAACTTGAGTCAATTTTGGCTGACGAGAAGCGGATTCTAAAAATTATCAAAACTGAACTACTGGAAATGAAAAAGCAGTTTGGTGATGATCGCAGAACAAAAGTTGTACCACAAGAACTTGGCAAAATGAGTGATGAAGATATGATCCCAGACGAACAAGTCGTTGTTACGCTTACATCAGGAAACTACATAAAACGTTCCCAAATTGCCGAGTATCGGAAACAAAACAGGGGTGGTAAAGGCAAACGAGGCATGGTAACTAGGGAAGAAGACGTTATTGAGCATGTTGTCTACGCCAGTACTCACGACTTCTTACTTTTCTTCACCAACAAGGGTAGAGTCTTTCGTATTAAGACATATGAAGTGCCTGCGGTTGGCCTGAATGCTAAGGGTGTGGCTATAGTCAATCTGTTGCAACTTCAACCCGAGGAGACAGTCAGCTCAGTTATAAATGTCAGTAAACAGACCAGCGGTGGTAACTTATTGATGTGTACCAAGCGTGGTGTAGTAAAGAAAACACCGTTTGAGCAGTACCAAAATGTTCGACAGTCAGGACTCATAGCCATAAATCTTGATGAAGGTGATGAGCTGAAATGGATCCGCATGACAGACAGCAATAATGAAGTCGTTATATCGACTTCACAAGGTCAAGCGATTCGCTTCCATGAAAAAGATGCTCGTCCAATGGGCCGTGTATCACGGGGTGTGCGTGGTATTCGTTTGCGCGCAGGTGATGAGGTGATTGGCATGGATATCGTGGAAGAAGGCTCAAACATATTTGTGATTAGTCAGCACGGTTACGGTAAGCGCACAAAAGTTGCTCAGTTTACTGCGCATGCCCGTGGTGGTGTTGGCATACGTTCTGCGGTAGTAAACACCAAGACGGGTAGTCTTATGGGCGTCAAGACGCTCAAAGATGACAGTCAGGAGGTGATCATCATCTCAACTCA
>CAYGHF010000034.1:0-7384 GCA_964349795.1 uncultured Saccharimonas sp. (SeqCode)
TATATGAAGGGTCTCCGACAGTATCTATGAGGCCGTCGAGCGGTTGCAGTGAGCCGACTCTTGCGGCAAGTTGTAGTTTTTCCTTGGCAAAGTCAGCTATCCCAGGCAGATTAGCCGTCCCACCAACTATCACGACACCCCCTGGTAACTTCCTTGAACGCTGAATCTTCTTGAGTTCTTTGTCGACATACTCAAACAATTCATCAACACGAGCTTCGGCGATCATTCTAACTTCTTCAGCGTCAAATTGATGCAACTTATTCTCGTGTTGGACACTAACCCTACTTCTATGGGAATCATTCAAAAGCGTGGCGTGCTGTGTTTTTACAGCTTCAGCTATATCTAGATCGGTTTTTAAGCCAATCGCAAGATCGTTGGTTATGTGCATACCACCAATGGGTAATACGGCAACATGCTGGACTTCACCGTCTTCTACGACAACCAAGTTAGTTGTGCCTGCGCCAATATCAATCAACAACGTACCCGATTCTTTTTGCTGACGATTTAGAACGGCCTCGGCAGCAGCAAGGCTGGCAACAGTATGGTTTCGGGCTGATATGTCTGACTTTTCCAAAACCATGTCCAGAGCGCGCAGGTTGGGTGTGCCAGCCGTTACTATGTGTGTGTCGACCTCTAGCCGTACACCATGCATACCTACTGGGTCTTTGATGTTGTCTTGACCATCAAGGCGATAGTTCTTGGCAAAAACTTGGATTATCTCTCTGTTGGGAGGTAACTGGATAATAGTGGCTGCCTCTTCGACGCGCAGGCGGTCATCATCAGATATTTCACGATTTGCCGCACTTATGGCAATCACACCCCTAGAATTGATGCCAGCGATGTGTGGACCATTGACATTGACCGTGACAGATTTTATCTCTACCCCTGACACACGCTCGGCCTCTGTTATGGCGTGTCTCACCGCCTCTGCCACATCATCGACATGCACAACAACCCCTTTTCTCATACCCAAGTTAGGCGCAGAGCCGTGACCAATAATACTTATCTTTCCCTCTTCAGCTTGCTGCATAACGCCAACCACACAACGCACCGTGCTGGTACCTATATCTAGGCCGAAATAATGGGCTTGCGATTGTTCGCGCATGGAGGCAGTATAGCGCTTATCCTACAGCCCTCGCAAGCTTATAGGCTGGTTAATATCTCACAGCCGTCTTTGGTTACGACTATCGTGTGTTCAAATTGTGCCGATAGGCTGCCATCTGCAGTCCATAATGTCCATCCATCCTTGTCGCCAACAATCTCATCTCTACCCAAATTTGCGATTGGTTCAACGGCAATTGTCATACCAGCACGCAATATAGGTCCTGTGCCTTTTGAGCCATAATTTGGTATTTCTGGCTCTTCGTGTAGCTCATAACCTACTCCGTGCCCAACAAGCTCTCTGACAATTCCTAGTTTATGACGTCGCAGAACGTCTTCTATGACAGCTGATACATCACCGACTCGACAGCCAGCACGTATCACAGATAAGCCTTTCGAGAGGGCAAGCTCTGTACCCGACAATAAACGCTGCTGGTCAAGATTTGGTTTTCCGCCGACACAAACGGTTGTACCACTGTCAGTAATCATACCTTCGTAAAGTACGCAAAAATCATAGTTTACGATATCGCCATCCACTAATGGTACTGCGGTCGGGATGCTGTGCTGTACTTGATCATTCACAGATATGCAAATAACGTCTGGAAAGCCCTGATAACCAAGCACCGCTGGCTTACCGCCCATTTTCTTAAGTTCAGTTTTGGCAATTTTTGCCATATCTTTTGGTGTCAGACCAGCACGAGTCTCATTGCGCAGAATCTCTAAGACTGAAGCAAGCATTTTCCCACCCTTACGCATAGATTCAATCTGAGCCGGAGTTTTTATAGTAAAAGCCATACTCTCCTTAACGATTCTTAGACAATGTCTTTTAAGGATTTCATGATATCTTCATGAACTTTTTCAGCTGCTTGGTCACCATCTATGTTGTGTACCTTAATGCCTGCACCCTTTAACTGCTCCAATAGTGGTACGGTTGTTTGCTGATACTCACGAAAACGTTCACTAATTGCCGCCTCTGTATCATCTTGACGACCACGCCCAAGTAATCGGTTGCGTACCACTTGTTCACTGGCCTGCAAGTTAATTACTGCGCTAATAGAAAGTTGCTCATACTTAAACTGATTTATAAGCCAGTCTGCTTGACCGCTAGTCCTAGGGAAACCGTCAAGTATGAACTCGTGTTTGGTATCAATAACACTAAATATTTTTTGTACTAGCGTGATTATCTGCTTATCATCCAGTAACTTGCCGGCAAGCATATCCTTTCTTTGCTGACCAGAAATCAACATTCTCAAGAACTCCCCAGTTGATAACCATGGTAGTGCTGCTTGATCAGCCAATAATTTCCCTTGTACGCTTTTGCCCGCACCAGCAACACCCATGAAAATTATCATTACTGCTCCATCCGTAATTTTATTAAAGTAGCAATGCGACTACCGTCAGCAGTCCCAGCTGTCTGTTGTTTAACCTTACCGATTATCTGGCCCATATTCTGACCATTTACTGGCTCATCCACCACTACGGCGTCTATGATTTTGTTCAAATCTTCGTCTGACAACTGCTTGGGAAGGTATTTTTCTATCGACGCTTTCTCACTCAGCTCGGCTTGTTGACGAGTAGTGTCTCCTGCCTGCCCATACATATCAGCACTTTCTTGTCGCTTTTTGGCTTCTTTAGATAGAACACCCAGCACGACTTCCTCTTGTAAACCTTGTTCCCTGCTTCCTTGAGCAATCTCGACATTTAATATTGAGCTCTTCAGACCACGCAAAACAGATACCAAAGACTTATCGCCTGAAAGCATGGCGTTTTTCAGGTCTTTTTCTATCTGTTCTTTGGTTGACATATTGCTACTGTTGGCCAAGCTTTATCTTCTTGAGTTTGATGTTTTTTCGCTCACGACGAACAATTGCCTTTAGTCGGCGATCGCGTTTGCTAGTAGGTTTCTCGAAGTATTGCAACTGCTTGGCAGTAGCAATTACACCAGATTGTTGCACCTTTCTACTAAAACGACGGAGCAAACTCTCAAGAGATTCTTTGGAATCTTTGCGTGTCACTTGTATCATGTCAATAATTGTACTCTAACAGAGAGGATTCTGCAAGCAAAAGACGGTTGGCTCAGGTTACTTGTTGCTTTTTTTGGTTTATTCGTTGTGATTTCAACACAATACTTTGAAGTTCTTTGAAAATAGCAAAGTGTTTATTGGTATGGTATATCTTGGTATTGCCCTGTCGTTCAGAGATTAGGAAACCTATCTTTTCTAGACGCTTCAACTCACGTTGGATATTGCCTGCGTCTTCTTTGATAAGCTTAGCAAGGCCTCGAACATGTGTTTTGAAATCAGGGTACTTAGCATAGACAACTATGATTTTTCGGCGGACTCTGGATGTGATAAATACGTCTAACATAAGCTCTTTATTGTTATTCAAACAACGTAAATTTAGTATACGGGACGATGTGGACCTTTTCAACACATTTTTGCAAAAGCCCCATATAATACATATATGTACTACGAGATTTATGTTGCATCACAACGCTATCACAAGGACGCACCACTGACATATATGTCAAATTCACTCCTTGACGTGGGTAGTTTAGTGACAGTCCCACTACAACAAGAAACCGCACTGGGCATTGTCACTAGGAAGATTGGGAAACCACGTTTTGCAACAAAACCAGTTCTTGAAGTCATTGCCACTGCAGCCATTACCCCCGAATCATTTGAACTCCTAAGCTGGTTAAAACTATACTATCCTTCTCCAGCTGGGTTAATGCATGGCTTACTGGCACCTTCTTACCTCAAAAAATCGCACACCTACACACAAGATAGTATTAAACACGATCCAATTACCGCAAGTGTTACCAAACTCAACGACGAGCAAACGGCAGTCATAAAAGCTACGTCACGGATTGCTGGTCACAGTGTCATGTTGCATGGCGATACAGGTAGCGGTAAAACTCGAGTTTATGTAGAACTTGCCCGCCAAAGTCTGTTGCGCGGTAAATCGGTGATAGTACTGACACCAGAAATCGGGCTCACAGCTCAATTAGTCAAAAATCTCGTACAAGTTTTTGGGGACAGAGTTATCGTCATGCACTCCGAATTAACTACAAAGCAAAGGCTTGCTGCTTGGATGCAGGTTGCAGGCAGTACTGAACCTGTTGTAGTAGTTGGCCCAAGATCAACACTGTTTGCGCCCCTTAAGTCGGTTGGACTTATTGTCGTAGATGAGATGCACGATAACGCCTACAAACAAGAACAAGCTCCGTACTACGTAACAACAAGGGTTGCAGCCAAGCTGGGAGAAATATGGGGTAGCAAAGTAATTTTTGGCAGCGCGACACCCTCAATTCAAGACTATTATATCTTCAAAAACAATGATTTGCCGATACTACGAATGACTAATACAGCGACCGGCAACGCCGCAAAACTTGATACTGTCATAGTCGACCTAAAATCACACCAAGATTTTACAAAATCAAAATGGTTAAGTAATACCTTGGTCGATAATCTGGCTAAAGCCCTAAAAAATAGTGAGCAATCCTTAGTATTTCTGAATCGTAGAGGCACAGCTAGAATAATCATGTGTCAAAATTGTGGCTTGCAATCAAGTTGTCCGCATTGTGACTTACCCCTGACCTACCATGGCGACAAACACAGCATGTCGTGTCACACCTGTGGCTACAGCACTACTGCCCCCAGTTCCTGCCCAACCTGCAAATCCAGTGACATCATCTTCAAATGCGCTGGCACAAAGAGCATTGTCACTGAGCTTGAAAGATTATTTCCAAAAGCCGTGATTAGACGGTTTGACAGCGACGTCAAGAAGGCCGACCATCTAAACCAGAGCTTTGCCGACATTGTCAGTGGAAAAATTGACATACTTGTTGGTACACAAATGCTCAGCAAAGGTCTAGATCTGCCTAAACTATCGGTTGTGGGCATAGTTCAGGCCGACACTGCATTGAACTTCCCAGACTACACAGCCGAGGAAAGAACATATCAAATGCTAAACCAAGTTGTCGGAAGAGTTGGACGAGGACACATAGGCGGTACGATCATACTGCAGACGCACCACCCAGAATCTGAACTAATAAAACAAGCCTTGCGCAGAGACTATGATTCTTTCTACCAACAACAGCTAGACCAACGCCAGAAATTCAATTTTCCACCCTTTTGCTATCTTCTTAAATTAACCTGTGAGAGAAAAAGTGATAGTTCTGCAAAGTCAACGTCGCAAGACCTTGCCAACAAGATTGTCTCATTGGGCATAGCAGGTGTTGAGGTTATCGGTCCAAACCAAGCATTTATACCAAAAATTAGCGATAAGTACCGCTGGCAACTAACTATTAAGTCTATAAAACGATCGAATTTAACACAGATAATTGGCATCATACCTTCTGGCTGGAATTACGATATTGATCCGACTCATCTCTTGTAGAGTTTTTCCTAGGGTGTTTATTCGGTTATACTTCTGTGGTGACAGCAATGAAAAAAGAAGACATCATAATCCTACCCCACAAGAGTCTACGAACCCGATCTCAAAAGGTTGGTGTCATTACAGACGACATATTAGCACTTGTCGATGATATGAAGGCCGCGACACTTGACTGGGAAAGATCACGCAACCACGAAATCACGGTTGGGCTCGCCGCCGTGCAGGTAAATAAGCTCCTGCGCATTTTTATACTTCGTGATCGCGAAGAAAATGATTCATTTGTAACATTTATAAACCCCGAGATAACCAAATACGAGGGTGAAATTATCAAAGACTATGAGGGCTGCCTAAGTATACAAAACATATATGGGCTGGTACCTCGCCATGAAACTGTAAGAGTTAGGGCAACTAACCTTAATGGAAAATTGTTCAACATGAAGGCCAAAGGTGATCTTGCCCGAATAATTCAACATGAAACCGATCATACCAACGGTGTTGTGTTCATTGACCACATCAAAGAATCGCCTGAGTCGTTCTTTAGACTAGATGAAGACGGTAACCTCAAAGAGTTAGACTATGAAAAAGATGTTAAAAATAACCAAAAATTATGGGGATAGTTTTCTTTGGCAGTGGACCAGTAGCGACAGCATCGTTAGCCTCTCTACTCAATGACTTTGATATTGAGGCCATTATAACCAAGGCTGTACCACCGCATCATAAAGAATCCGCCCCCGTAGAAACACTAGCCGAAACAACTGACATTGAACTACTATTTGCAAACTCAAGGGCTGAACTAGATAGGATTTTTTCCTCTCGCAATTTCAAGAGTGAACTGGGTGTTATTGTCGACTACGGAGTTATCGTGTCCCAAGCAGTGATAGACGCGTTTGAGCTGGGCATTGTTAATAGCCACTTCAGCCTACTACCAGAGTGGCGCGGCGCAGATCCGATAACTTTTTCTATACTTAGTGGTCAGCCCAAAACTGGGGTCAGCTTGATGTTAATAGAGCCCTCGCTTGATACTGGAAAGCTACTTACCCAGAAGAGCCGGCCGATATCACCAAACGAAACTACCGAGTCGTTAACAGAGAAGCTAATAGACCTGAGTAACCGACTTTTGGCCGAATATTTGCCCCTCTACCTCTCTGGGACGCTAAAACCCCACGCTCAACCTCATCCAGATAGAGCAACTCATTCTCGCAAGCTTACCAAGGAAGATGGTCTAATAGATTGGCACAAGCCAGCTGCGCAGATTGAGCGAGAGATACGTGCCTATAAATTATGGCCAAAGAGCCGAACCACCATAGCCGGCAAAGAAGTCACAATAACTGAGGCACATGTTTCAGAATCACAGGGCAAAGTTGGAGAAATTACGGTAGAAAGTAATGAGCTAGTTGCCTACACGAGTGCGGGTAAGTTGGTCATAGACAGATTAAAGCCAGACGGCAAGAGAGAAATGAATGCCCAAGATTTTATAAGGGGTTATTGCTCAAAACTTTAGCTGGTAGTTGACGGATTTTGGCTGGCAGCAATAATTTGTGGCGCCGTCGCCTTAATTTCATTTTTCAAATTGTCTAACTGATCAGCCACGACTTGCTTGTAGTTTGGAAAATTTGACTCCAGCCATTTCAGAGCACCAGCTTCGTCATTACGATCTATAAAGCTCTCGAACTCATCTAGTTGTTCGTTGCTCATCTGTTCAGCCAGCTTCATACCAACCCGCATCTCAAGGGTTTCGTATATGTGACCCAGCATTTTATTTTTATCTGCGGGCGCTAAACTACCTAGACCAAGTTCACGGAGTAAATTGTCATCTAGTTTAAACATAACTATTCCCTTATTATAACTTTATTCTAGCAAATTGTCGGTTCAAAGCTAACTAACT